>DATCBR010000195.1:0-9484 GCA_036511765.1 Acidobacteriaceae bacterium
CTCCGCCGCAGAGGCCGACGGCGAGATGGCCTACCGCCTGGCCACGTACTTCGCGGTCGATGGCGACGAATCCGAGGCGCTGCACTGGCTGCGTCGCGCCATCTACCTTGGCAACGAGAACTATCCATGGTTCTCAAAGAACCCCGCGTGGAAGCGCCTCGCCGGCCACTCGGACTTTGAGCGCATCCTCGAAGACCTGAAGAAGTCCTACCGCCGCAACCAGAAGAACTGGAAACGCCTCCTCACCCAGGTCGTCGACTGAAGTATGCGGAAAACGCTCAAGCGGTGGAAAACCCGGTCAAAACTGCCGCCCGAATCCACGCCTGAAAGCTGCTAAAATCGATTGAATCCACTCCTTCGAGCGGTCGATCCGCGGCGAAAAGCAGCGCTGGATTCCACGGGAGTAGGCACATGCGGGCAATTCAGGCGATTCTTGCACTCGAAGACGGGCGCGTCTTTCGGGGGCGGGGTTTTGGCGCGCACGTTGAAGCCGCGGGCGAGGTTGTCTTCAACACATCGCTCACCGGCTACCAGGAGATATTCACCGATCCCTCCTACGCCGGACAGATTGTAGTTCTCACCAATCCGCATATCGGCAACTACGGCACTACTCCGAGCGATGCTGAAGCTTCCCGGCCCTTCATCGAAGGTCTGGTAACGCGCGAGTTTTCGCCCATCAGCTCCAACTGGCGGTCGACAGAAGTGGCGGACGATTATCTGGAACGCGCGGGCGTGCCCGTCATCGCCGAGGTCGATACACGCGCGGTGGTGCGGCATCTGCGCACGCATGGCGTGATGCGCGGCGTGATTGCATCGGGCGAGAATCTGGATGCCGACGCGCTGGTAGCCGAGGCGCGGGCCATCCGCAAGATGGATGGCACAGATCTGGCCAGCGTGGTGACGACGAAGACAATCTACCAGTGGGACGCAAGCGAACCGCGCAACCAGACCGGGGATTTTTTGCTGCCGGCGGCCGATGCCGCGGCCGATGCGAACGGGCCACTCCATGTGGTGGCGTATGACTTCGGGATCAAGCAGAACATCCTGCGCATGCTGGCGCGCGAGAACTGCCGCGTGACGGTGGTTCCAGCGACGACGCCGGCGGAAGAGGCGCTGAAGCTGAACCCCGACGGCGTCTTCTTCTCGAACGGGCCCGGCGATCCGGAGCCGCTGGGCTACGCGATCGAGACGGTCCAGAAGCTCAAAGGGCAGAAGCCGCTGTTCGGCATCTGCCTCGGTCACCAGATCTTCGGTCTGGCGTTGGGCGGCAAGACCTACAAGCTGAAGTTCGGCCACCACGGCGGCAACCACCCCATCCTGAACCACGCGACGGGCAAGGTGGAGATCACGGCGCAGAACCACAACTTCAACGTGGACCCGGAGAGTCTGCCCGCGGACGTGGAGCGCACGCATACGAATCTGAACGATCAGACACTGGCGGGGCTGAAGCACAAGACCGACCCAATGTTCAGCGTGCAGTACCACCCGGAGGCCAGCCCCGGCCCGCACGACTCGCATTATCTTTTCCGCGACTTCCGGAAGATGATGGAGGAGTGGAAGAAGTGAGCGCCTTGCAGGCATTGCCGCTAAATGAGATCGCAGCCCGCGGGCTCCATTTTGAGACGCTCGACCTCTTTTCGTTTTTGCCTGCATCACTTCGTACTGATTCACTTGAACAAACGGTTATTCCTGAGCTTGCTAAAAATCGGGAAGTGCTAGGAGAAGTTTCAAGGGCAATTCGTACTATTCCGACCTCGCATTTTCTTGTTCACGGCGATGCGAGAGAAATGAATTATGTCGCTGCCAATTCAGTGCATCTGGTCGTTACTTCACCTCCCTATTGGACTCTTAAGCGCTATGACCACAGTGAGCGGCAGCTTGGCCATTTCGAGAGTTATGACCTATTTGTTTCGGAACTAGCTAAAGTTTGGAAGCGATGCTATGACGCTCTCGTACCAGGGGGCCGGATCGTTTGTGTTGTCGGGGATGTATGTCTTTCAAGGAGACAAAACGATGGCAGGCATACTGTCGTTCCGCTGCACTCGAGCATTCAAGAGAGTTGCAGGCGAATTGGATTCGACAACCTCGCACCAATCATCTGGCACAAGATTGCCAACGCTGCCTACGAAGCGGGTGGAGGAGGGTTCCTTGGCAAGCCATATGAGCCTAACGCCGTCATCAAGAATGACATTGAGTACATTTTGATGTTTCGTAAGCCGGGTGGGTATCGCAAGCCTGATTCGGCCGCTCGCTTGCTGAGCGTGATCAGCTCTGAGGACTACCAAAAGTGGTTCCAGCAGATTTGGACGGGGCTTACCGGCGAATCAACAAAACATCATCCTGCCCCGTTTCCAATTGTGCTAGCTGAACGATTGATTCGAATGTTTAGTTTTGTAGGGGACACCGTCTTAGATCCGTTTTCAGGAACGGGAACGACTAGCGTCGCTTCGGCCTTAACTGGGCGTAACAGTATTGGATATGAAGTACAGCAGGGGTATTTCGAGTCTTCTTTGGAGCGCTTTCATCGCGAGACCAATGGGCTGTTCACGTCCCCGAAACTTGTTGAGGAGCGTGAGATATGACCCTCGATCCACGGTGGGAGAGGCAGCTCAAAGAAGCTGTCCAGCATTTCTGGCAAACTCGATCAGCTCAATCAGAAAATCAGGGTATTCGTACAGGTCGAAAGGACGCTGGGGCGCGCAGTGCAGTTACGGGTGGCAAGCAATTGCAGGGATTTGCCGATCTTGTTTGCGACTATCTTGAGGAATCAGGGCTTGATCGACCGAGCATACATTGTGATCGATTGGTCGAGGTTCCAGGGTGGTACAGACCCGAGAAGTGCTGGGACTTGCTCGTTGTGTCGAACAAGAAGTTGATAGCAGCCCTCGAGTTTAAGTCACAAGTGGGCTCGTTCGGAAACAACTTCAACAATCGGACTGAAGAAGCGCTTGGAAGTGCCACCGATCTTTGGGCGGCGTATCGCGAGGGCGCCTTTGCTCCATCGGCAAGGCCATGGCTCGGATACTTCATGATGGTCGAGGACGCTCCGGAGTCCAACCGTCCTGTAGGAGTGAAAGAGACCCATTTCAAGGTATTCCCCGAGTTTCTAGATGCTTCCTACACGAAGCGATACGAAATTCTCCTTACGAAGCTGATTAGGGACAGGCACTACGACAATGCTTGCCTGCTGACCTCCTCCAGAGAGGGTGGTTTGCGCGGGGAATATCGTGAGCCTTCGCCTGAGCTTTCCTTCAGTCTGCTACTGAAAACTCTCAAAGCGAAAGCGCTTACCACTGGTGAATAAATAATGCCGCGCAGGAATGACATTGCAAAGATTCTGGTGATCGGGTCAGGGCCGATCGTGATTGGGCAGTCGGCTGAGTTCGACTACTCCGGCACGCAGGCGTGCAAGGCGCTGAAGGCCGAGGGCTACGAGGTTGTGCTGGTGAACTCCAACCCAGCCTCCATCATGACGGACCCCGAGTTTGCCGACCGCACCTACGTTGAACCGCTCACGACCGCATACCTTGAGGAGATCATCCGCGTGGAAGCGGAGATGATGGAGGAAGCAGAATCCTTCGCTTCGCTGCGGAATGACAAAAAGAAGAAGGGCATCTTCGCTATTCTGCCGACGGTTGGCGGGCAGACGGCGCTGAACCTCGCGGTCGATCTTGCGGATTCGGGCGTACTGGAGAAGTATGGCGTCGAGCTGATCGGCGCGAAGCTAGAGGCCATCAAGAAGGCCGAAGACCGGCTGCTCTTCAAGGATGCGATGACGAAGATCGGCCTGGACATGCCGAAGTCGCAGCTGGTGGGCAATGTGAGCGACGGCATGGCCTTCGCCGCGAAGATCGGATTTCCCGTCGTCATCCGGCCGAGCTTCACCCTGGGCGGAAGCGGAGGCGGTATCGCGTACAACCGCGAGGAACTCACCGACATACTCTCGCGCGGGCTTGATCTTTCGCCCGTGCACGAGTGCCTGATTGAAGAGAGCGTGCTGGGCTGGAAGGAGTACGAACTGGAGGTGATGCGCGACCTGGCGGACAACGTCATCATCATCTGCTCGATTGAGAACTTCGATCCCATGGGCGTGCACACTGGCGACTCGATCACCGTCGCGCCCGCGCAGACGCTGACCGACCGCGAGTACCAGGTGATGCGCGACGCGGCCATCGCCTGCATCCGTGAGATCGGTGTGGAGACGGGCGGCAGCAACGTGCAGTTCGCGGTGAACCCGCTGAACGGGCGCATGACGGTGATCGAGATGAACCCGCGCGTCAGCCGATCGAGTGCACTTGCGAGTAAAGCGACGGGCTTTCCCATCGCGAAGATCGCGGCACGGCTGGCTGTCGGTTACACGCTGAACGAGATCCAGAACGACATCACCAAGGCAACGCCTGCGTGTTTTGAGCCGACGATCGATTATGTGGTGACGAAGATTCCCAAGTGGCAGTTTGAAAAGTTTCCCGGCGGCGATGACGTGCTGGGCCCGCAGATGAAGTCAGTCGGCGAGGTGATGGCCATTGGGCGGACCTTCAAGGAATCCCTGATGAAGGCGGTGCGGTCGCTCGAGACCGGCAAGAAGGCGTCTGCTGCGGACATCGAGCCGCGGCGTCTGACGCAGCGGCTGGTGACGCCGCATCCCGACCGGCTGGCGTATGTGCGCTACGCGTTTGAGCGCGGCATGAGCGTGCGCGAGGTCGCGCGCATGACCACGATGGACCCGTGGTTCCTGAACCAGATCAAGCAGGTGACGGACGAGATCAAGGCCATCGGAGCCGAGAGCGCGGCCACGGTGGGAGAAGAAGCCCTGCGCGCGGCCAAGCGAATGGGCATCAGCGATGAGCGCATTGCGAGCGAGTGGGGCCTGAAGTCCGCAAACGACGTGCGTGAGCTGCGCGCGAAGCTCGGCATCAAGCCGGTCTACAAACTGGTCGATACCTGCGCGGCGGAGTTTGAGAGCTACACGCCGTATCTCTACAGCTGCTACGACGAAGAGGACGAGCAGCCGCCGACCGCGCGCAAGAAGATCATCATCCTGGGCAGCGGGCCCAACCGCATCGGGCAGGGAATCGAGTTCGATTACTGCTGTTGCCATGCTGCCTTCGCGCTGCGCGAGGACGGCTACGAGACCATCATGGTGAACTGCAATCCGGAGACGGTCTCGACCGACTATGACACCAGCGACAGGCTCTATTTTGAGCCGCTGACGCTCGAAGACGTGCTGGCGGTCTATGAACATGAGGCCTCCGGCGGCGCGGAGATCGGCATGATTGTGCAGTTCGGCGGGCAGACGCCGCTGAATCTGGCGCTGCCGCTGAAGGCTGCTGGCGTGCCGATCATCGGGACTTCGCCGGAATCGATCGACCTGGCCGAGGACCGCAAGCGGTTTGGCAGGCTGATCGAAGAGTTGCAGATTCCGCAGCCTGAGGGCGCGATGGCGACCAGCGTGGAAGAGGCCGTTGCCGGCGCGAACTGCGTGGGCTATCCGGTGCTGGTGCGGCCGAGCTACGTGCTGGGCGGGCGCGCGATGGTGATTGCGTACGACGACGAGGCGATCGTGCGCTACATGAGCACGGCGATTGAGTATTCGCAGGAGCGGCCGGTGCTGATCGACCACTTCCTCGAAAATGCGACCGAGTGCGATGTAGATGCGCTCTGCGACGGCGAGAGCGTCGTCATCGCGGGCATCATGCAGCACATCGAAGAAGCAGGCATCCACTCGGGCGATTCGTCGTGCGTGCTGCCGTCGGTCGACCTGAGTGATGACGTGCTGACGACCATCCGCGAGTACACGCGCAGGCTGGCGACATCACTAAACGTGATCGGGCTGGTGAACATCCAGTTCGCGATCCAGCGTGGCAAGGTCTTCGTCATCGAGGTGAACCCGCGCGCCTCGCGCACGGTGCCGTATGTCTCGAAGGCAACCGGCGTGCCGCTGGCGAAGATTGCTTCGCGACTGATGACGGGGCAGAAGCTGAAGGACCTGCTGCCCGAGTCTGTGGAATCCGGGGCAGATCTCGATACAGGCGCGTATTTCTTTGTGAAGTCGCCGGTGTTTCCGTGGGGCAAATTCCCCGGCGTAGACACAGTGCTCGGTCCGGAGATGAAGTCCACCGGCGAGGTGATGGGCGTTGCCGATAACTTTGGCGAGGCATTCGCCAAAGCCCAGATCGCCGCGGGCCAGAAGCTGCCGGTGAAGGGCACGATCTTCATGAGCGTCAACGACTCGGACAAGGAAGCTGTGGTGTCGCTGGCGCGGACGTTCGTGGAGATGGGCTTCCACATCGTCGCGACGCACGGGACCGCGGAGGTGATGGAAGCTGCGGGCCTGCAGCCGGAGCGCGTGTACAAGGTGAAGGAAGGCCGACCGAATGTGGTGGACCTGATCAAAGGCGACCGCATTCAGCTGATCGTGAACACACCGCACGGACAGGACACGTTCTTCGATGAGAAGGCGATCCGCAGAGCAGCGGTGACCGCGCGCATTCCGACGATCACAACGCTGGCCGCTGCGCGCGCTGCTGCCGAAGGCATCGCCTCGCTGCAGAAGGGCCGCATGACGGTCTACGCGCTGCAGGAGCTGCATGCTTCACGCGAAGCTGCGCTTGCGTGAAGCAGGGACTAGTTGCTGGGGACTAGGAACTGCGACGATATGGAGCGGTGCTAGTTGCGAAGACCGCGCATGGCGGATTCCAGATTGGCCCGTTGGTCGCCAGTGGGTGGAAGGTGCGGCAGGCGAGGCGAACCGCCCGCGTAACCGTTGAGGTCGCAGGCGTACTTGAGACTGCTGGGGCCGAGGGATTCGGCGAGTGCGGCTGCTTCGCGCAGGCGCAGCTGCTTCTCTTCGGCGAGGGCGGAGTCGCCATCCTTCCATGCGGCGTATACCTCATAGCAGGCCTGTGGTGCGGCGGCGGCGAATGCGGGCGCGATGCCGACGACGCCGGCGTTGAGCGCGGCTAAGAGAGATGAAGAATTGCCGCTGAGGATCTGGAAGCCTACGGATTTGGTGCGCGTGCGCAGCGCGGGTGCGAGTGGAGGCGGTTCGGCGACGGCGGTTGTGGAACTGCTTAGCGAGCCCACTGTGATGAGCGCAGGCGCTGCGGTAGTTTCCGATGCGAGTCTCATGCGTGCGGTGACGGCGGCGAAGGTGGAGGTAACGGTGACTTCGCGCTTGACCGCCGTGGTGTGCGCGTGCAGATCGGAGATTGCCGCTGCCTGTGAGTCGTAGTCGATCAGGCCGAGGATGTTGGAATGGGCGGCCAGTTCGGCGACGGTGTTGACCGTAAGCGGACGGGTGCCAGTGCTGAGCAGAATCACCGGCAGCGGCGAACGATCAGCGATGGTTTGGAAGAACACGAGCAACTCGCGCGCATCGGTCGCGACGGAAGGTTCGGCGACGAGGACGGCGTCGTAGTGTTGTTGGGCGGCGAAGTCGGCGAGGGCGAGGACGGAGCGCACGCTGTCGCGGGCGATACCGGCGAGGAGGACCTTTTCCGGCGCGGCGGCCTGGGCGGCGGTGCGGAGGACGTCGCGGGTCTCGTCGTCCGAGAGAAGGGTTGGTTCGGCGGATGGGCCGAGCACGATGAGGCCGACGGCGGGCGTCTTCGAGTAGCGGGCGACGTTGGCGGCGAGTTTCGGCAGCGCGACGCGGCCGTCGGAATGGAACGGCGTGGTGAGCGGGATGTGCAGGCCTTCTAAAAGCATAGGTGCTTGGCGCTGGGCGCTGGGCGCTGGGTTGAACCGCAGAAGCAGATTCCTCCGCATTCGATCCCGCTGAGCGGGATCGAGCGCTGCGGAATGACAAGGTTAGAGAGCATACAGATCATCCTCGGGGCTCGGGGGTGAGGGTCGGTTCGCCGCCGACTGGTTCCGGTGCGTGGCCGGAGGCGGGAGCGACGGAGGCGGGGTAGTAGATGGGCCAGCGGCGGGCGGCGGCGAGCGAGATCAGCGCGGGCGTTGGGTTGACGGGGAAGGCGCCGCAGATTCGGTCCTGCTCTCTTCCATTGCGCTCGACGCTGCGCATGTCGTCTGCGCCGCGTGCGATGTCGAGCATGGCGGCGTCGTGGATGGAGTTGCCGAAGACGGCGTGTGGCGTGGTGATGCCGGCGCGGGCGAGCGAGGCGGCCTTGCCCTCGTCGGTGGGAACGTCGAGGAGGGTGTCAGTGACGATGCCGTCTTGAATCGCGACGCGGGCGGCTAGGACGCGGTCTGCCGGGATGTTGAAGTGGCGGACGCCTTCTTCGATGACCCAGTGGCTGGTGGAGCTGACGGCCCAGATCTCGACCGAGCGCGATTGCAGGTCGGCGATGAGGGCGCGAAGCTCGGGGAAGATGCGGGATTCGATCTCGGCGCTAAAGAATTCGGCGGCAGCGGCGCGCATGGCGGCTTCGGTGAGGCCGCGATAGACCTGGACCATCTGGCCGCAGATGGCTAGTTCATCCACCTTGCCGGCGAGGTAGCCCTGATAGCGTTCGTCGAGCCAGGCGATGGCTTGGGGTGAGAGCAGGCCCAGGGCGATGGACCAGTGCATGAAGCCGGAGCCGGCGTCGCCGGACCAGAGGGTCCCGTCGCAGTCGAAGACGGCGATGGGATTCTGCCGGCCTTCGACGGCGGCGAGGGCGGCTGCGTGGAACTCGGCAGTGGTGAGGGTGGCTGGCGCGGCGACGGTCACGCGGATACCCCCCCTATGTCATCGCAGAAGTTGCTGAATTGGCGTGGCTTGCAAATGAATGTCGCGGGTTTGGTGCAATTTTGCATGCCAAAGTGCAAAATCCCCAGGTGCCCAAGTGCGAGGCATCCTTCGACAAGCTCAGGACAGGCTCTGGGGCACCAGGCGTCAGTTTGATTTTTCCCCATACTTCTATTGTACCTACGCGAGAAAACTAAAATGCCAACTCTATCGGTAATAAATCACTTGACACACATGCGGTTTCGGCGTAGGATTTTGAGTATGGACAGCACGCCAAAGACGCTGCAAGACGCCATCATTTACTTCTCGGATCGTGACCGGGCGTTCCAGTACGCCCTCAACTACCGCTGGCCGGATGGGGTCGTTTCCTGCCCCCGCTGTGGCTCCGAGAATCACTCGTTTATCAAGTCCCGGCGCATCTGGTTCTGCTACCCCTGCAAGAAGCAATTCAGCCTGAAGATCGGGACGATATTTGAGGACTCCCCCATCTCGCTCGACAAATGGATGATGGCGATGTGGCTCCTGTCCAACTGCAAGAACGGCATCAGTTCCTACGAACTGGCTAGGGCCATCGGCGTCATGCAGCGGTCGGCATGGTTTATGCTCCATCGGATTCGGGAGGCGATGAAGAACAAGTCTCTCGGCAAGATTGGGGGCGGGGATGGCAGTGAGGTTGAGGTAGACGAAGCGTATGTAGGTGCGAAGACGAAGAACATGCACCACAGCCGCAAGCTGAAAATCCGCCGCGCGCATTCCGAGCATCCGACGAAGGCGGCGGTAACGCGCTACGAC
>DATCBR010000196.1:0-2983 GCA_036511765.1 Acidobacteriaceae bacterium
CCCGATATCTGGTGGCACCTTCGCGACGCGCAAATACAACTATCGAGTCATGCGTTTATCAGACGTGACCTGTTTTCCTTCACCGCCGCCGGCGCGCCATGGATGAATCATGAGTGGTTTGCCGAGCTTCCGTTCTATGCCGGCTTTCATCTCTTCGGAATAAGCGGCCTCTATTTCGTCACGCTTGCAGCCATAGAAGCTATTTTTCTCGGCGTACTCTACCTCACCTACCTTCACTCCAAATCCATTTGGGCGTCGGCATTTGTGACCGTCATCGGCATCTGCCTTTCGACGGTGTCCTTCGGTCCTCGCACTCTTCTCTTCGGCTGGATGCTGCTCGTACTTGAGCTATTGGTCCTAGTCCGCGCGCAACGAGACGAGCGCATCGTCTGGACGCTTCCGTTCCTGTTCGCTCTCTGGGTCAATACGCACGGGTCGTGGCTCATCGGCATGGTCGTCTTCGGCATGTTTATCGCCGCCAACTCTTTCACCATTTCACTGGGATGCATCGAAAACCGTGCGCTTTCCATGCCGAGGATCAAGCGCCTTGTTCTGTGCTGGTTGGTCAGCGCGGCCGCACTCTTCCTGAACCCCTATGGTTGGCGCCTGGTCTTCTATCCTTTCAACCTGGCATTCGAGCAGAAGTTGAATATCTCGAATATCGAAGAGTGGAAGAGCCTGGACTTCCACACGCCGCGCGGCCGCATCATGCTGTTTTTCCTGGCGCTGCTATTCCTCTTTCAACTAATACGCAGCCGCAAATGGGGGCTTTTTGAATTGGCCCTCGCGGCCATGGGACTTTATTCAGCCTTCAGTTACTCGCGTTTTCTATTTCTCGGCGCAATTCTCGTCGGCCCTTTGTTGGCAAGGTCGCTGGCATCGACCACTCCCGCCGCGTCGCGCCGGCCGCTAAGCCCGCTGATCTCGGCGGCGCTGGTGTTCGTGATTTTATGTTGCGTGGTTGGCCGCCTCCGCGCGCCCGAGCAATCGGTGACGGAGGGGGACGCTCATTTTCCGACTCAGGCCCTGCCTTATCTCGCAAACTTCAAGCCGCAGGGAAAAGTCTTCAACGATTTCCTGTGGGGCGGCTATCTCATCTGGTACGAGCGCCAGATTCCAACATTTGTAGATTCCCGAGTAGATATCTTTGAATATAACGGCACCTTCAAGGATTATCTGGATGTGATCCACTTGAAGAATTCCATCGAGTTACTGAATAAACACAATATTCAGTACGTCCTGTTCGAAAAAGATGCGCCTCTGGTCTATCTCCTCAAGGCCACGCGTGACTGGAAAGTAGACTACGAGGACAAGGACACCATCTTGCTCGAACGCATCACTCCACAAACTCCTGCGAAGTAGTTCGACCTACGCCACGCGAGCTTCAGCCTCGTCAACCAGGCGAATACCGTGCCGCACATCCGCGCCCTTCACCCAGAAGATAACGTCCTCCGCGATATTGGTCGCGTGGTCGCCAACCCGCTCCAGGTTCTTCGCGACGATCAGCGCGCTGAGGGCCTGCGGCGTAATCTCCGGCGTCTGCTGGATCAACGCGCTCAGCGCATCGAACGTCGCCCGATTCATCTCGTCCACCTGATCGTCGAGCAGAAGCACCGACTGCGCCAGGTCCGCGTCGCCCTCGATAAACGATTGCAGCGCCAACCGCACCATCGCCTCCGCCAGCGACGCCAGCCGCGGTATGTCCACCGGCAGTTCCGCCTCGGGCAGCAACATCATTTCCTGTCCGCGCTCCGCGATGTTCACCGCCTGGTCGCCCACTCGTTCCAGGTCCACATTGATCCGCAGCACCGCGAGAATAAACCGCAGATCGACCGCCATCGGCTGTTCCATCGCAAGCAGGTCGACGGCCCTTTGATCGATCTCGCGCTCCAGCCGATTGATCGCCCGCTCGGACTGCATTACCAGTTCGCACACCGAAACGTCGCGCGAAGAATAACCCTCCACAGCGCGCTGCACGGAATGCTCCGCCAGCCCCGCCATCACCAGTAACTGCTCTTTCAACTCTTCCAGGCTATGTTGAAATTTGACGCGCATGGTCCCAACCTCCGCAGAAGCCCAGCCCTATCAATGCTTATCTATACAGACTAGGAGATAAGGCGCGCCGCAATGTAAACGAGAAGTAATTTGTGCAGTCACTAGATAGGTTCGCGGCTCACTGGAGAAAGATCCAGCCCAAGCTGGCCGGAGTGCTCCTCCTTGCTCGCCAGCGGCAGCGTGAAGAAGAACGCGCTGCCCCGCGCGAGTTCGCTTTCCACCCATATCCTGCCGTTCTGCGCTTCGATCAGGCGGCGCGCAATCGCCAGCCCCAGCCCCGTTCCACCCGACTCCCGCGACCGTCCCTTGTCCACCCGATAGAACCGCTCGAACAGCCGCCCAATATGCTCCGACGGAATCCCCGCCCCAAAATCCTGCACGCCGAACCGCACCATCCCGTCCTCGCTCGCCACCGCCGACATTACAATCCGCGTCTCTGCCTCGCCGCGCCCATACTTCGTCGCATTCTCGATGAGGTTGTTCAGCACCCGGACCACGGCATCGCTGTCGGCCATCACCTCGGCGTCGACAACTTCCTGCAACTGCAACTCCCCACCCGAATCCCGCACCAGCCGCGCCATCGAGTCGTACGCCTCCTGCACCAGCAGCGCGGCCTTCACCGGCACCGGCCGCACCGGATGGTCGCCCGACTCCACCCGCGCCAGCACCAGCAGGTCCTCGGTCAGCCGGTTCATCCGCACCGCATTTTTCTGGATCGTGCCGAGAAATTCCTTCACGATCCCTTCCGCATCCTCTTCCAGCAGCGTCTCGACATATCCCGTGATCGATGTCAGCGGCGTCCGCAACTCATGCGAAACATTGGCGACAAAATCCTTCTGCGCCCGTTCCATCTGCTCCACACGCGTCACATCGCGCAGCACGGCGACCGCGCCTCCCTGCGGCATCGGCGCCGCATTCACATCGAAAA
>DATCBR010000197.1:0-3216 GCA_036511765.1 Acidobacteriaceae bacterium
TAAGTTTCCTCGTCCATCAGCACGTTGCCGCCATGCGCCGCAGACCAGCGCGCGAGCATGCGCTCGAGCTGCAGACGATCTTCGGTGGGAAACTGCTGCAGGACCTGGCCGGTCTGCGAATTGGAGATCTGGGCGACGGTGTAGCCGGAGTCCGGATCCACCTTCAGTGACAGCACCCGATCGAAGCTCGCCAGGTGGGCATTAATCTGCGCCAAGGCGGTCTGTACGGCCTGTGGACTGGGCGGCGGGGTCGCGCTTGAAACCGTCGCCCCGGCACCTGGAAGGCCGACCGGTGCCTGCGGCGGAGGCGCGTTGTCCTGGGTCGAGACGTAGTCATCCATGGAGCTCATCGCTCCCACCGCGCTGATCGAACCCGTTTCCTCGGTCATAAGGACGCTCCAGCTTGCGTGCGCGGCTTATGTTTAGTGCAGCCGCAGGTCTGATTCCGTTTAGCCGTCAACACTCCAGCTAACGGCAAAAGACCTCAGAACTTTAGGGTGGGCACGCGCCCCGGGGCCGCAAACGGGTGTGCGGCGCCAGATATTGTTGAATCAGACCGGCTCAGCCGGCGGCGGCGCGGGTCAAAGCCTGCATACGCTGCTGGCCGGGTTGGCGGCGCGCCGCCTCATGCCGCTCCGATTCCTGCAGGTAGCGTTTGCGCAGCTGCACCCGCAGGGCGTCCACCGCACGCGGTACGCGGACAATTTCATCCGTGGTCTTGCCGGCACGTTGCAGTTCGCTCCCCAGCGGACTCATCTCCACTTCCAGGGCCAGGAGGTCAAAGCGCGCCTCGGTCCAACCCAGATACCAGTGCCAGTCGGTGTAGTACAACCAGCTGCGCTCATTGAAGGCACGCACATGAGTGGGGTCCTGCCAGGCACCCAGTCCCATGTCGTAGGGGACGACGATGTTGAAAACGCCGCCCGGCTTCAGCAGCCGCAGGATATTCGTCATCGCTGTCGTCAGATCCCCGATGTGCTCGAGCACATCGTTGGCAATCGCGCTTTCGAAACTGTTTTCCGCAAGCGTCACATTGCCGAAGCGCGCGGTCTCCAGTTGCGAACCGATCAACGTTGGCGATGACAGGTCGAACACCGCATCCGGTCCCCAGGCCGGATTGATGTCGACATTCAGACAGTCCGGCCGGAAGTCCTTGCCGCTGCCCAGCTGCAGGGTGGGCGGCAGGAGCGGCGCCGCGGCCGCGGTGACCGCCGGGGTTGCGCCAAATGTTGCGGGCAGTTTCAGGGCGTCTCTGAGAATCTCCTCCTCGCGGCGCAGGGCAAAGATGCGCTGTCCCTGCTCACCCTGCGCGTGCCGCCGCGCCGGATCGCGCACCAGCTCCACGCAGGTTTCCACCAGCCGCTCGTAAGGCACACCGCAGACCGCATCGCGCAGATCCGGCTCGAGGAACGTGTCCGGACCGCCCTCGGCAACCACGGCCTTACGGTTCGACAGCAGGTAGGCCGCCCGCACGACCTCGAATATCTTGGCCTCGTAGAAATGCACGATCAGCACGACCTTGGCACGGGCGATGGCGCGGTCGCGCTCCTCACCGTACGTGCCGAAGAGCACGACGACGTTCAGGCCCCAGGCCTTCAGTTCGTCCAGAATCTTCTGCCGCCGAGGATTGACCGAACCATAAAACAGCACGTCGATCTCATCGCTCAAGTGCGGCACCCGGGCCAGCTCCGGCACATAGCCCAAGGGCACGAACTGCACGGACTGCGCACCGAGCGCGCTTAAGCGCCGGGCATTCTCGGTGCTGTAGTCCCAGACCGTGTGCCGCTTCAGCGCTGCGATATACGGACCGGTGAGCCAGCGCGAGTCGGCGTCCATCTGCTCGGAGTTGTAGAGAATCGCATCGGCCGGCAGCGCTTCAAGCTGCGCGGCATCGAGCATGTGGGCGCCGAGCACGATCTGCCGCGCCGGCCCATCCGGCGGATCACGATAAAAGGATCTGACGCCGAGGCGGCGCAGTCCGAAGTGCACGCACTCGGCAATTTCGGTCAGGCCTTCCGCATGCACGTAGTCGGGCGGCCGCACGTGCACGATCTGGTAGGCAGTATCCGGGGTGGCTGCGGCGCGGACTTCGCCGCCATTCGCTGCGTGGCCCGCATATCTCAAATGAGGGCTGCTCCAGATGTTGCCGTCCATCCACTTCGGACGGATGCCGTGCCGGTGCAGCGTGATGGGCAATGACAGCTGGTCCTGGCTGCTCCACTTGATGCACTCGAGCAGCCAGTCCTTCATGGCCGCCTGCAGGGCAGGAGTGTTGCGGTAGACGAAACAGCCGGCCGCCGCAAGCCAGCTGTCTTCAAATCCGCTCACGGACAGGTATGAGGAAACCTGTTCTGCCATCGGCTCATCCGCATAGCGGCTGACGAGGTACGGGTCGCCCGCGGCCATGCGCTGCGTCATGAACGACAGCTCATCGGCCAGCCGGCTTCGATCGGGATGCGGCATCAGACAGATGTCCGCGTCCCCGAGCTGTTCGATCAGCCAGGCCGCAAGGCCCGCGGTGGTGACGGTATAGGCGCAGTCCACCCAGGCGATCAGATCTGCGTCGGGGAACCAGTCAAAGCCGCACATCTTCGGCAACTTGGATTGCGTGCGCGGGCTCAGCGACAACGGTCGCGGCGGCAGATCGCGCTCACCGAAGCACCGCAATTCGACGCTCCAGCCGGGCGGAACCTGCTGGGCGGGCGGGTCGAAGCCTGTGTCGATGCCGGAAAGATTGGCCGAGGCAATGGCTATTTTCACGCGTCAGTACTCGTCCCGCGCTCAGGAGCGCTGGCTGGTAGGTGGGGTTTGCGCACGGCGTACAGCTCCACCTGAGCCGGGTGACGCTGCGGAATGGTGAAATCGACCACGTCAAAATCACACTCGCGCAACAGAGCGATGAGCCGTTCGCGGCCGAAATTATGGTGGTGCTCGAGTTGCGCCCAATAGGGGTTGGTCGCGGCGGCGTCCAGGAGCTTCCAGCTCGACGACAGGTAGTCAGGCGCGCTGAGAACCAGGACACCCCCGGCGGGCAGGATCTGCGCAGCCTTGCGCAAGGCCTCGCGCGGATACGGCAGCAGGGGCAGCAGGTCCATCATGGACAGCACGCGGGGCGTCAAGTCAAAGCGCAGGGTCATGAAGTCATGGTGCATGGCGTTGAAACCCTGCTGCTGCATCTGGCTGACGAGCGGCGCTTGCGTGTCAAGGCCAACCGTG
>DATCBR010000198.1:0-6203 GCA_036511765.1 Acidobacteriaceae bacterium
GCACCGACAACACCACCAACATCCTCAACGCCCCCGTGACTCCAGCCAACATCGCGATCGCGATGCAGGCCGACGCCAGCGTCACCGTGCCCTACGCCGCTTACGCGCAGACGCAGACTGGCGCCCCGAACGCCAGTGCAACTATCGCCCGCATGTTGCGTCCATATCCGCAATACTCTTCGCCGCCCAGTCCAGAGTGGGACAACATCGCCAACATCAGCTACAACTCACTTCAGATCGTCCTGGCGCAGCGCGAGTACAAGGGCCTCAGCTTCACCCTTAACTACACCTACTCCCGCAACATCGGCGACGACGGCACCATCCGCTCCGCCTTCCCGGTGCCCGCATCCGTCTCCTCGAGCGGCGTCGCGCTGCCCGGCAACGATCGCGCCGACCGCAGCCTCACCGCCAACGATACGCCCCAGATCCTCAACATCTATGGCGTCGACAACCTGCCCTTCGGCAAGGGACACCTCGGTGGCAACAACTTCTTGGTACGCAACATCATCGGCGGTTGGTCCCTCTCGGGCATCTTTACCTACGACTCCGGAACGCCGCTCCTCATCGTCGGCTCCGGTTGCACCACGCCGTCAGCTGGGACCTGCATGCCCGACATCAATCCGGACTTCCACGGGCCGGTGCGCATTAACGGCAGCTTCGGCAAGGGCATTACCGCCAACCACCTGAACGCAATCAAGTACATCGACTCGAATGCCTTCCGGGCTCCCCAGGCCATTCCTTCCGCTCCAGGTTCCGCCACGCTGCCCGCCAACTACATCACCAAAATCGGCGACGCTTCCCGCAGCGCGGTGCTGGGTCTGCGTAATCCCAGCCATTACAACCTTAACATGAGTGTTCGCCGCAGCTTCAACATCACTCCAGAGAGGGTCCGTTTCATCTTTGGGGTCGATTGCAGCGATGTGACCAACAAGGTGAACTTCGGCGGCATCGGAAGCACCTGGTCTGCCGCATCAAGTTCCACGCTGGGCGAGGTCACCAAGGCCAGCGGCAACCGCGACTTCCAGTTCTCCGGCCGCGTCACATTCTAGAGGCAGTATTGGCAATGAATTCCTCGCAACGAAAGACGACTCCGTGGGCGATGCCCTGGGCGGCTGCCGGCTGGCTTCTGCTGACGCTGACATGCACCTCCGGCGCAACCTTGCGGGCGCAATCCACCAGCCACGCCGGGGTCACAGTCAAGGACGAAGGTGCAGCTTACGTTGTCAGCAATGCCTACGTGACCGCGACCATCAGCAAGGTCACCGGCGACATGGTTTCGCTCAAATATAAGGGCCTCGAAACGATGGGCTACGTCTCCGGCCATCACGCCGGCTACTGGGAGCAGAATCCCTCCGGCGCCGCGCGCCTGGCCGCTACCATCACGGTCGATCCTTCCACCAACGGCGGCGAACGCGCGGAGGTTTCGATCAAGGGCTGGTCCGACGGCGAATCCCTAACCGCTCATCCGCGGCCCGACCCGACGGCCTCTGTTGAAGACGCCGCCCCGCAACTCGCGGGCCGTACGATTGGACCGCCGCCAGCGTCCGGCCGCAGGCCTAATGCGGGCACCTTCACGGTCAATCGGCGGGGCGGCTCGCGCGGCCTCGGTCTCCTGCTCGATATGGAGATTCGCTATACCCTTGGCCGCGAAGATCACGGCATCTATACTTACGCGATCTTCACTCACCAGCCCACCTATGGCGCCACGCAACTCGGCGAGAGCCGCTACGGGATGAAGCTGAACCAGCAGGTCTTCGACTGGCTCTCGGTCGACCGGCAGCGCAATGAGCTGATGCCCACCGGCAGCGACTGGGACCGCGGCACCGACCTTAACATGAAAGAGGCGCGGCGCCTCACCACCGGCATCTATAAAGGCCGCGTCGAGCACAAGTACGACTACTCCGCCGACCAGTTCGACACGCCTGTCTACGGCTGGTCCAGCACAAAGTACCACATCGGCATCTACTTCATCAATCCGTCGGCCGAGTACCTCAGCAGCGGCCCCTTTCACTTCGAACTCACGGGGCACATCGACGATGGTGACGGTGGCGACCCTACTCTCCTCGACTACTGGCGCGGCACCCACTACGGCGGTAGCGAACTGCCCATCGCCGCCAATGAAAACTGGAACAAGGTCGTCGGTCCGATCTTCCTTTATCTCGCCTCCGCTCCCACCCCCGATGCAATGTTCGCCGCCGCGAAAGAGCAGGCCAGTCGCGAACAGGCGAAGTGGCCCTATACCTGGGTGAGCCACGTTGACTACCCCCAAGCCGCGCAGCGCGGTACGGTAGCAGGCCAACTCCTGCTGCGCGACCCCCAAGCTCCCGGCGCGACACTGCCCAACCTTATGGTTGGCCTCGCGTTCCCGGATCAGCCCGCTTCTCCTTCGCAGGATGACGCACCCCGGCCCGGCCGCGGCTTCACACCTCAACCTCTTACCTGGCAGAACGACGCCAAACACTACGAGTTCTGGGTGCACGGCTCGCCCGATGGACGCTTCACCATCCCGCTGGTCCGTCCCGGACACTATGAACTCCACGCAATCGCCGACGGCGTGCTTGGCGAGTTCCACAAGGGCGACATCACAGTCGGTCCCGGCGGTCAGGTCGACCTCGGCGGCCTCGACTGGACGCCAGTTCGCTACGGCAAGCAACTGTGGCAGATTGGCGTGCCCAACCGCTCCGCGTCCGAGTTCCTGATGGGCAACGATCACTGGCACTGGGGGCTGTACCTCCAATACGCCTCGCTCTTCCCGAATGACGTGAACTTCACCATCGGCAAGAGCAACTGGCAAAAGGACTGGTTCATCGACCAGGTGCCTCATGCCGAAAATGACGAAACCACTGGCCGCGGTTCAGGCCGCGCAACCCCGTGGACCGTTCACTTCGACGTGCCCCGCTCCGAGCCTCTGGATGGCCATGCGGTGCTGCGGTTAGCCTTGAGCGGCGTCGGTACCCGCAGCCTCGACGTTGCGGTCAACGGACAGCCCGCCGGCCAGATCACCCACCTCATCTACAACGCGACCATCAATCGCGATGGCATCGAGGGCTCATGGGTGGAGAAAGACCTCCCGTTCAGCGCCGCGATGTTGCACCCCGGCGAGAACAGTCTTACTCTCACCGTGCCCGCGGGTGGTCTCACAAGTGGCGTGGTCTACGATGTGGTCCGGCTGGAACTGGTCGCCAGTAAGTAGCGCCGGGTTGATTCATTACTCTAACCACAACCGGTCGGCCCTACTCGTCATAGATAGGACCGATGCTAGCAATAACCTCCGCATGTGGGAAGAGGCGATGAAGTCTCTCGAGAAACTGATCATAAGTGGCGAGGAGCTCTTCTTTCGTTAATGGAGCCGTTCTGCCCTTGTCAGTATCCAGATCATGTTTTTGATTCCAATCAGACTCAGTGTCCAATGGGAGAGTGTGAGCGAACGGTTTGGGAAGGGTACCTTCACGGTCGTGATCGAAATGAAAATTTCGATATACCCCCGCGGCCCGACCAACAGATCATCATGATCTGCGCATCGACACGTCGAGCCGCAATGGCGGCATAGCACATAAACCATTCTCACTTGTCAAACCATTATTATGCTTCGGAGATCTGGTCTCATCCTTGAACCCGCAAGTAATCGAATCTCCGATGACCGGGATCTTTGGTCTTTTGGGTGCGAGCTCTTCACCCTAGCTTCAGATGAAAGTATGAAGCGTCTGAATTTGATTTCCCCTTAATCCTCTGCTTCAGTTCGCTTGAAGATTTCTACGGCGTGTGCCCGGCTAGCAATGGAGTCGTTTTACGCATGGAAACTCCTTATAGATTCATGGTGGTGGAGGATTCGTGCCAGCGATAATCATCCAGTCCAGCGTTCTCACGCACGTCCTCCCACCACGACCGCGGCAGAACATCGAAGACGGGATCTTTTCTCTTTGCGTCTGGGACTTGAGCTTTCCTAACTTTGAAGGCAGCGTACACCACCGAGTTCATCGGGATGACTCGTCCCTTCCCGTTCTTCGTCTTCTTGAGTGTGATTTCCCTCCGCTTGAAATCGACCTGGTCCCACAGGAGTCGTTTCCCGTACTACTCTGAAAGCCGCATTCCGGTGCCAAGGGAAACATCCAGTTCACATATCTTCTCTGGATATTGCTCTTCAATGATCCCGCGCAGCAATTTCTCCTCATCGTCGCGGAGAAAGCGGATGACGCCATCCCCCTCCTTTCTCTGACGCACCAACCGAACCGGATTGTTGGTTACTTTGCCATTACGAAGCGCTTCACGGTACACGAGGCTCATGCCTGAACAGTAGCGATTGGCAGTTCCGGCCGTCTTCGTGTTCTTGCTGAGCCAGCGATCAATCTCTTCAGGCTTGATCGATTCGGCCGCACGCTCTCCAAAGAACACTTTCAACTTTCCAAGTCGTTGTCTAATATTTCGTGAGTCTTCGTGGTGTGCTTGGGTGTATTCCTCGGTTATATAGTCCGCAATTTCGCCGAATTTGATCGGCGCAGCGCGGATGTTCTCCGGCATTTTGACGCCTACACGGCGATCGTTGCGGCGCTTATTCAGAAGATCAATCGCATCACTCTTACGTCCCACTTTTTCCCTATGCAATTTCCCATCATGATCGCGGTAACGAATCCACAGATGCCGCTCCCCGGTAAACGCTCCCAAAGCCCTCGTGCGGGCGACTCCTGCTCCTTTAGCGCCATAACGCTCTCCAGTGATACTTCTGTGACCCTTGTAGAAACCAAGTATCACACGCCAACACACACCGATTCTGCAGCAATTGCTGAATCACTATAAGTTATTGATTATATGGTGCCCGGAGGGGGACTTGAACCCCCACGACCGGTTAAGGTCTGCGGATTTTAAGTCCGCTGTGTCTGCCGATTTCACCATCCGGGCTCATCCATCCGGAGCGCGCTCAACCCGCACCGAACCTTATCGTACCGCACGGAACCTTTGCCCCGCGTCCGGCGTATCACTCCCCAGTCGCACCCGGCCAAGCCAATGCCCCTGCTCGAAATTCTCAAACAGACGTTGTCTGCGCTCTGGGAAACCAAGCTGCGCAGCTTCCTCACCATGTTTGGCATCATCTGGGGCATCACTTCGGTCATCCTGCTGGTCGGCCTGGGCATCGGCTTCAGCATCGACCAGCAGAAACGCCTGCAAACCATCGGCACCGACATCGCCATCTGCTTCCCCGGCAAAACCGGCATGCCCTCCGGAGGCTACGCCGCCGACCGCAACATCACCCTCACGGTCGACGACGCCATCGCCATCCAGCAGGGCGCGCCGCTCATCAAGAACGTCTCGCCCGAACTCCGCGCCACGGTCTCCGAAGTCAGCCCGTGGAACGCCTCCAGCCGCGCCGTCCGCGGCGTCTGGCCGCAGTACCAGAACTTCCGCTCGCTCACCGTCGAGCAGGGCCGGCTCTTTACTCCCGACGACGAGACCAACGCTACCCGCGTCATCATCCTGGGCGCCGACGCCAACCGCCAGCTCTACCCCGGCAAGCCAGTCATCGGCCAGACGCTCATGGTCGCCGGCTACCCCTACACCGTCATCGGCGTGCTCGAGAACAAGAAGCAGAACGGCAGCTACGGCTCCGGCCCGGACAACACCCAACTCTTCGTCCCCTACTCCGCGATGGCCCGCGACTTCCCGCCCGCTCGCCCCGGTATTTACCCCGGCTGGATCAACAACCTCGTCGTCCAGCCGGTCTCGCCTGACCGCCACGAAGAAGCCGTCCGCCAGGTCCGCCAGATTCTCGGCGAGCGCCACCACTTCGACCCTACCGACCTCGACGCCCTCTGGGTGTGGGACACGCTCCAGGGCGCCAAGTTCACCCAGAACATCTTCCACGCCATGACCATCTTTTTCGCCACCGTCGCGCTGCTCACCCTCGCGCTCGGCGGCATCGGCGTCATGAACATCATGCTGGTCGCGGTCTCTGAACGCACCCGCGAAATCGGCGTCCGCAAAGCGCTCGGCGCGACCGCCAAAGACATCCGCCGCCAGTTCCTCGCAGAATCCGCCATCATCACCCTGGTCAGCGGCGCCATCGGCCTCATGGCGGGCACCGGCGCCTGCCTCCTGCTGCACAACATCCCGCTCCCCGACTTCGTCCCCCACCCCGTCATCTCCGCTGTAGCAATCACAGCCTCGCTCCTCACCCTAGCCGCCATCACCGTCTCCGCGGGAACCTACCC
>DATCBR010000199.1:0-4515 GCA_036511765.1 Acidobacteriaceae bacterium
TGGAAGAGGTGGCGAAGTTCCGCGCGGCGCGGCGGATGTGGGCGCGCATCCTGCGCGAGCAGTTCGGCGCGAAGAATGCGAAGAGCTGGGCGCTGCGCTTCCATGCGCAGACCGCCGGATCCACGCTCACCGCGCAGCAGCCCTTGAACAACATCGCCCGCACCACCATTGAAGCCCTTGCCGCCGTCCTCGGCGGCACGCAGAGCCTGCACACCAACGGCTTCGACGAGGCCCTCGCCCTGCCCACCGAGCAGGCCGCGCGCACCGCCCTGCGCACCCAGCAGGTGATCGCGCATGAAAGCGGCATCACGCAAACCGTCGATCCGCTCGCCGGCTCCTATTACATCGAATCTTTAACCAATGAGATCGAATCCCGCGCGAATGAATATCTCGCCCGCATCGCGCAATTCTCTCCCACTTCAACAACAACTCTCCACGCCGGCCACGGCATGCTCCGCGCCATTGAGCAGGGATTCATCCAGCGCGAGATCCAGAACGCCGCCTACGCGCACCAGCGCGCCGTCGACTCCGGTGAGGCCATCATCGTCGGCGTCAACGCATTCACCGCGGAAGGCGACGACGCCTCCGTTCCCTTGCAGCGCATCGATCCCGACCTCGAACGCCGCCAGGTCGAGCGCCTTCGCGCCCTGCGCGCTCGCCGCGACACAGCGCGCTGGGCCGCATCTCTCCGCGCGGTGGAAGACACCGCCCGCACCGGCGACAACCTGATGCCGCACATCCTCGATGCCGTTGAATCCCTCGCCACCGTCGGCGAGATCGCCGACACCCTCCGCCGCGTCTTCGGCGAATACCGCGAAACCGTCGCCATCTAAGGTCAGTTGGCGTTTCGGCTCTGGCCCATCCATTTCAAGGTTGTCATTCTGAGCGCAGCGAAGAATCCCCGCATTTGGCTGCCACAGTTGCTATTGGGAATCCAACACCAGGGTTGCGGGTTCAACAATTCCACGCGGTGTAAAGTCAATCCATGACCACGGCAACTGCTCCCGCCCTGCGCAAGACCGCGCTCAACGCCACCCACCGCGCGCACAGGGCGAAGATGGTCGACTTCGGCGGCTGGGACATGCCCGTCGAATACTCCGGCCTCATCGCCGAGCACATGGCCGTGCGCACCGCCGTCGGCCTCTTCGACGTCTCGCACATGGGCGACATCCAGTTCCGCGGCCCCAACTCCATCGCCGCCGTGCAGCGCCTCTGCATGAACGACGCATCGAAGCTCGCCGTCGGCCAGGCGCAGTACTCCGCCATGCTCTACCCCGACGGCAGCTTCGTCGACGATGTCGTCACCCACAAGCTCAGCGAGAATGACTACCTCCTCGTCATCAACGCCGGCACGCGCCAGAAGGACCTTAGCTGGGTTCGCCAGACCGTCGGCAGCATGTCCGGCACACACATCGCCGACTACTCCGACTACTACACGCAGCTTGCCATCCAGGGCCCGTTCGCCAAGGCCACGCTGCAGAAGCTCACGGATACTGACCTTTCGGTCATCAAGAACTACTGGTTCAACTGGGGCCGGCTCAAACTCTCCGACGGCAAGACCGTCCACAACGTCATGATCGCCCGCACCGGCTATACCGGAGAGGACGGCTTCGAGATCTACATCCCTTCCGACGAACCCACCAGCGCCCGCGTATGGTCCGAAGTCCTCACGGCCGGAGCCGAGTTCGGCATCCTGCCCTGCGGCCTCGGCGCACGCAACACCCTTCGCCTCGAATCCGCCATGGCCCTCTACGGCCACGAGATCTCCGAGTCGATCAACGCCCTCGAAGCCGGACTCGGCCGCTACGCCAAGCTGGGTATGGATCCAAATGCGCTCGGCTCGAACTTCGTCGGTCGCGAAGCTCTCCTCCAGATCGAACGCGCCGGCGGCCCCAAGCGCAAACTCATCGGCCTCGAAATGATCGAGCGCGGCATCGCCCGCGACGGCTATCCCGTCGCAAGTATTTCTGGAGAACAGATCGGATACATCACCTCCGGCTCGCCCGCGCCCTTCCTCAAGAAAAACATCGCCCTCGCCTACGTCCCCGTCCAGTACGCCGCCGCCGGCGAAGAGCTCTCCGTTGAAATTCGCGGCCAACTCGTCCGCGCCCGTGTCGTGCCTACCCCCTTCTACAAGCGAGAGAAAAGACGGAGTAGCAGCGGGCTTCAGCCCGCGGGAAAGGCCTGAGGAATCGATGCAGCTTCAGCTGCGCGTCGCGTCTGGGCAGGTTCTCGCAATCGCCACGAACGGTTTTGCTTAAGGGCACCGACCGCGAATAGGAATGTCTTGAGCTGTGAGCTTAAAGCTATTCAGCTTACAGCTCGAGGCTCTTTGGTCCTAAGAATTGCGATCATGGCTAAGGTCCCCGTTTTCCACTTCCCCCGCCAGCTACACTTAAATCTGTCAGCAAATCCCCAACGGAGACGCGCATGCCCTACCCCGCCGGTTACAAATACACCAAAGAGCATGAGTGGATCTCCGTCGAAGACTCCGCCGGTACGGTCGGCATCACCGACTACGCGCAGTCCTCCCTCGGCGACATCGTCTTCGTCGATCTGCCCAAGGTCGGCGATACGCTCGAGGCCGGCAAGATCTTCGGCTCCGTCGAAAGCGTCAAAGCCGTCAGCGACCTCTACTCACCCGTCTCCGGCACCGTCACCGAGATCAACGAAACCCTCAAAGATAAACCAGAGGCCATCAACGAGGACGCCAACGCCACCTGGATGATGAAGCTCACCCTCTCCAACCCCGCCGACCTCGCCTCACTGCTCTCCGCCGAAGACTACGAAAAGTTCGTCAGCGAGGAGACCGGGCATTGATCTCACCGCTGTTCGCACCACAGCAGCTAGTATTTTGCTGCATCCCAGCAAGAGCTGAATGAGTCCATCCATTCAGTGGCCGCAAACGCACTAAGCGCCGAAGGCGCGACAACATAACAGCCTAGGCCGATCCCGCGAAGCGGGGAGGCCGAGGTAACCGGGAACAGACGCGCTGGAGGGCTGTAAGCCCGACACATCGTTTGAGAGAGGGAGTTTCAAGGAAGCAATGCGTTACCTCCCCAAGTCGCCGCAGGACCGCAAAGACATGCTCGCGGCTATTAATGAAGCCTCGCCCGGCGTGTCATCGATCGACGACCTCTT
Organism: Acidobacteriaceae bacterium; assembly: GCA_036511765.1. Classification (GTDB taxonomy): domain Bacteria; phylum Acidobacteriota; class Terriglobia; order Terriglobales; family Acidobacteriaceae; genus Edaphobacter. Next base: position 3,142 of record DATCBR010000199.1, read on the forward strand.
CGCCTCCATCCCCGCCGAGTACCGCCTCACCCGCGACCTCGCCATCCCGCGCCAGCACTCCGAATCCGAGATCCTCGACCGCTTCCGCGCCTTTAGCGACGCCAACGCCAACGGCTACGCCAGCTTCCTCGGCGCCGGCGCCTATCGCCACTACCGCCCTGTCATCATTGACGCGCTCGTGCAGCGCGGCGAGTTCCTCACCAGCTACACCCCCTACCAGCCGGAGATCGCCCAGGGCACTCTGCAGGCCATGTTCGAGTTCCAGACCATGATCTGCGAACTCACCGGTATGGAGATCGCCAACGCCAGCATGTACGACGGCTCTACAGGTGCAGCGGAAGCCATGATGATGGCCGTGCGTATCACCGGCCGCGCCCGCGCCGTCATCGCCCGCACCGTCCACCCGGAGTACCGCGAGGTCATCCGCACCTACGCCCAGCATCAGGACATCCCCATCGCCGAGGTCGGCTACATCGCCGACGGTCTCCCCAATTCAGGCCGCATCGACATGGCCGCTCTCGACGCCGCCATCACGCCCGAAACCGCCTGCGTCCTCATCCAGTCGCCCAACTTCTTTGGAACGATCGAAGACGTTGAGGCGATTGCAGCCCTCGCCCATTCTCGCGGCGCGCTCCTCATCGTGTCGATCGCTGAGGCCGTCTCGCTCGGCATCGTCCGCCCGCCCGCCGAGGCCGACATCGTCGCCATGGAGGCGCAGTCCTTCGGCGTGCCCGTCGGCTTCGGCGGCCCGTACTGCGGCGTCATCGCCTGCAAAGAGAAATTCCTTCGCCAGATGCCCGGCCGCCTCGTCGGCGAAACCAAAGACATGGATGGCAAGCGCGGCTACGTCCTCACCCTCTCCACCCGCGAGCAGCACATCCGCCGCGAGAAGGCGACGAGCAATATCTGCACCAATTCCGGCCTGTGCTGCCTCGCCTTCACCATCCATCTGTCGCTCCTGGGTGAGGAAGGCCTGACGCGGCTGGCGCGCCTGAACCACGCCAAGGCCAGCGCGCTTGCCGACAGGCTGGCGCGCGTCAAAGGCGTCAGCCTTGTCACGCCGAGCTTCTTCAACGAATTCACGCTGAAGCTCTCCAAGCCGGCCGCGCAAATCGTCGACACGCTCGCGGCGCGCGGCATCCTCGCCGGCGTGCCCGTCTCGCGCCTCCTGCCGCACGATCCGGATGTTCGCGATCTTCTGATCGTCGCCGCCACCGAAACCACCACCGATGAAGACGCCGACGCCTTCGTCAAGGCACTCACGGAGGTGTTGTCATGACCATGAATCATCAAGGCCGCCCCAGCGACGCCGGCCACGTCGAATCCCACGAACTGCCGACCATCTCCGGCGACCGCGGCCTCGACCATGAAGAG
>DATCBR010000200.1:0-8298 GCA_036511765.1 Acidobacteriaceae bacterium
TTGCCGGCGAGCACCCGTACTTTTCTGAAGAGAGCATCGACACAGCATGGCTGGTCACCGAGCGCGAACTTGCGCCTCGCCTCGTCGGCAAGGAACTTGTCGGCGGAGGCGGTGTGCCTGCGCTCTTCCATCCGGTGCGCGGCAACCGCATGGCCAAGGCGGCGCTGGAGAATGCAGTCTGGGACCTGGACGCGCAGAGGAAGCGCATCCCTCTCGCCAGCCTGCTGGGCGGCACGCGCGAGACCATCGCATGCGGCGTCTCCATCGGCATCCAGACTTCACCGGAGGCGCTGATGGACGTGATCGCTGAAGAGCTGGCCGCGGGCTATCAGCGCATCAAGCTGAAGTGCAAGCCCGGCTGGGACACAAAAATCTTCGAGCAGGTGCGCGCGCGCTGGCCGGAGATCCGCCTCAGCTGCGACGCCAACTCCGCCTATCGCGTCGCGGACATCGAACGCATCGTGGAGTGGGACGAGTTCAACCTGATGATGATCGAGCAGCCGCTCTGGTACGACGACTTCTACTTCCACTCCATGTTGCAGAAGCGGCTTGAAACGCCCGTCTGCCTCGACGAATCCATCCGCAACCGCCGCGACGCCCTCGCCGCCATCGACATGGACTCCTGCCGCGTGATCAACATCAAGGTTGGGCGCGTCGGCGGCTTCTCTGAGGCCATCGCCGTGCACAACGCCACCGCGGAGCGGGGCGTCCCTGTCTGGTGCGGCGGCATGCTGGAGACGGGCATCGGCCGCGCGCACAACATCGCGCTCGCTTCGCTGCCAAACTTCGCGCTGCCGGGCGATGTCTCCGCTTCGGCCCGCTACTGGGCCGAGGACATCATCGAGCCGGAGGTGATGGTCACGCCGCAGGGTGAGATCATCGTGCCGGATGGCATCGGCTCCGGCTTCCAGATCCGTCGCGACCGCATCGAGAAACTGACCGTGCGCCGCGCGACGGTCAAAGCGGCAGCGCGTGTGATGGCGTAAACGCCGGTGCCTTGAGCTGTAAGCTTAAAGCTCTTTAGCTTATAGCTCTGGACTCGCTGCTTTCGCGGGCCAATATCGTCAGAGCATCTGTATTTAAATGAGGAAAGGGTAGGACTGCCTATGGTCCCTGATGCCAGCTCAGGTCTTCGATTGACCTTCGCCATCACCGGTGCCAGTGGCTCCGTCTTTGCCGCGGAGATGCTTCGCGTACTAGCAGCTGACTCGCGCGTTGCATGCGTGGACCTCGTCGTCTCCGACGCCGCGTTGCGTGTCTTCGCCGAAGAGATGCAGCTCTCCGGCCGCAACGGCCTCATTGAAAAACTGTTCAGCGCGAACTCGGCCGGGGCATCTCCCGTGCAGGCGCCGGCGCAGACAGAGAAGTTTACTCAGCACACAGAGACTGACATCGGCGCCGCTATCGCCAGCGGAAGTTGCCGCTCTTCCGGGATGATCGTGCTGCCCTGCAGCATGGGCACGCTCGCCGGCATCGCCAATGGTCTTGCGTCGAACCTGATCGAACGCGCCGCTGACGTCACGCTGAAAGAACGCCGCCCGCTCGTTCTCTGCATCCGCGAGACGCCCTTCAATCGCATCCATCTCCGCAATATGCAGCTCGCGTCCGACGCCGGCGCGACCATCTTTCCCGTCATGCCGACCTTCTACAACCATCCGCAATCCGCTGAGGAGATGGCACGCAACTTCGTCCATCGCGTCCTCACGCACATCGGCCTGCCGCAGGCTGGAGCGTATGAGTGGAAGGGTGAATAGCTGAGTTGTTGTCTTTCACTGACAACTGAGAACGAACAACTGACAACTTCACTTCAGCGGCTTGCCAAACTCTTCGCTGAAGACGGTGTGGCCCATCTCAAATCTTCCACCGTTGAACTTGTCCGGTGCGGTCCCATGCCCGACGGCCAGCAGCGCCACTACCCAATAGCTCATGGGCAGGCGTAACACTTCGTGCACCTGCTCCTGCTCAAAGCCTTCCATGGGTGCGGTGTCGTAGCCCATCGTCTCCGCCATCAGCATCATGTGGGTGAAGGCGATCATCACCATCTTGTTCAGCCAGCCGTGCATCTCGTCGGCGGAAAACCGTGAGAGATAGTTGGTCAGGCGGCCCGGCATCTGCGCGGCGTAGCCCTCCGGCATCCCGCCCTCCCGCCCCATGCGCACCACCTCATCAAGGTCCTTGCGCCATCCGTCCGCATCGCCGCATGCGACGATCACAACCGACGCCTCCTCAACCTTGGCCTGGTTGTACGCCGCCGCCCGCAGCCGCCGCTTCTGCTCCTCGCTCTGCACCACGATGAAGCGCCACGGCTGAATGTTGTAGCCGCTGGGCGCGCTCAACCCGGCCTCCAGAATGCGGCGCAGGTCCTCGGCGGGCATTGGCGCGCCGTCAAAGCTGGGCGTCGCACGCCGCTCGCGGATCGCTTGCGTGAGGCCCTTCTCGTGTTTGGACGTTTTCACCATCCGCTGGTCTCTGGTTGACTCCTGCGCGCGCGTAACAACTCTGCAAACGTTTTCCACTGTAGCACTCGGCTGCGATCAGGGCGAAATCAGATCTTCGGTTCCGCGGGAGCGTACCGCGCTTCTTCCGGATTGATTCGTAACAAAAGCAGTAGCTATTTGATCTCGCCCATCGGAGCTTCCGTGGCGAAGGGGGGCTTTCCCGCGCTCTCGGCGAAGACCCATACGCCATGGAAGGGCTTGCGCAGCTCCGGATACGCAGCCACCAGCGCGGCCGCGGCTGCGTCGTTGCGTTTGCGTGCGGCTACAGGGTCGGCGATGGAGTCAGCCTTATAGTGCGCGGCAACGTCCACACTCGCCTGGCCCAGCGAATCGTCCACGCCCAGTACAGTAAACCGGTATTCCGTCCCATCCGCGGCCTTGACCACCAGCGGCGAATCTGTGCTGATGCCCTCCGAGAGCACTGAGGGCGCTGCGCCGCCGGCCTCCGTGCGCAGCTTGTCCAGGTGCGTTGTCATTACGAACTCTGCAGGCGACAGCAGCCGCTCCGCCTCCTGGTAGTAGAGCCATGCCACCCACTGCTGCTTGCTCTTTGCCATCTGCCGCGCCTCGGTCCAGTACCACATCCCGTCATGGCCGGCTGCGGTCATCGCGCTGGGGTAGAAGCCCGCCAACAGCCATCGTCCACCCTCCTGCCGCATCAGCAGGCTCAGACGCCAGGGCTTCGCGGAGGCAAATGTCACGAGCGCAAATCCATATCGTCCCGGCGGCAGCGCAGGGATGCTGAACTGCACCTCGGCGGTCGTCTTATTCAGCGAGCAGAAGAACTGCGCCTCTGCCGGCGACCCGTCTGCGTTCTTCTTCAGGTCCGACGCGTCCAGCAGATAGACCTGTTCCACCACCGCCGTGCTGCCCGCCAATTTGGTGGACGTGCTGCCTGCCAGATATTCAAATGCAGCCGCATCCCTGGTCAGCTCTGGTGTCAGGGTCGAACGCAGGCCAGCCGTGTCGTCGGCCTGCACCTTCAGCGCCACGCTGCGGGCAGCGTCTGCGAGCGCAGACCGGTCTGCCGGCGTCATCGCCGATTGCGTCGTGCATCTCTCGGCATCGGCCACACCGGCGAGCACGGTCCATACACATACACCCAGTGCGGCCCGCATCCATACTGTTGCTTTGGTTCGCTCGTTCATCCCGGCTCCAGTCTAGTACGACGCATCCATGCCCGCTTCCGTTTGCGCCTTGGGGCACAAAGTCCAGATGAGCCCACAACGGTCGGGGACCGTCTTATAGTTAACGCGGAGGTGTGCAATGCGACGCCGCAATGCCTTAGGCTTGCCTGCGACTCTGCTCGCGCTGTGCGCCATGGCGTCTGCAGCGGCGCAGGCCCAGTCCACGCTGCCTCCCGCCGGCGCCACGGTCCTGGCCCCGTCGACATCCGCCTACGAAGCTCCGGCAGCCCCACCGGTGGCCCGTCAGGCGCAGGTCAGCTATCAGATGGGACAACTCACCGTCATCACCCAGAACTCAAGCCTCGAAGCCATTCTTCGCGACATCGCTGCCAAGACCGGCATGAAGATCACCGGCAGCATCGCCGATGAGCGGGTCTATGGAACCTACGGGCCGGCCGCGCCGTCCAGCGTGCTCGCGAGGCTGCTGGATGGCAGCGGCAACGATATGGTCCTGCGGGAGAGCGCCGCCGGTCCGGTCGAGCTGGTGCTCACGCCCGCGCAGCCAATGGCCGCCGCACGCGCCCCATATGCGCCCCCGGCCATAAGTATGCCGCCGACCCCGCCGATGCAGTCCCGGCCGCAGCCGAACTACTATCCACCCAGTCCGCCGCAGAGCTATCAGCCGCCGCCCCAGCAGCCGCCGCAATATATGGCGCAGCCACAACCGGTTTATAGCCAGCCTTCCGGCATGGGCCAGCCCGTCTCCGCGCCGGACGAGGCCTCGCCATCAGGCGCCAGCATGCCGCAGTCTCCCAATGGCGTGCGTACCCCGCAGCAGATTTACGAGCAGTTGCAGCGGTTGCAACAGCAGAAGGCACAGCCCCCCGGATCACCGCAATAGCATCCGCTTGCTCCGCATTTATCCTGGGCGCAATCAAGGCCCGACGCGACCTCAACCGTCCGCGGATGGGACCAGCCTTATGCGCTGCAATTCCATTCGACGGCCTATAGCGAACGCGGCATCCGCAAACCGTCAGATCCTACCGCCGCTGGCTGCGTGCGATGGCCGCTTTGGCCTCGCCGTCGGCCTCACGCTTGCGTTCCGCCGCTCGCTTGTCCCACTCCTGCTTGCCTTTCGCCAGGGCCAACTCGCACTTCACGCGACCATTGCGGAAGTAGAGCCGCGTCGGGATCAACGTATAGCCCTTCTGCCGCGTCGCGACCTCCAGCTTGCGCAACTCGCCCGAATGCAGCAGCAGCTTGCGCGTGCGCAGCTCCTCGTGGTTCATCACGTTGCCGTGGCTGAACGCGCCAATGTGCGCATTCAGCAGAAAGCACTCGCCATCTTTCAGCAGCCCGTACGCGTCCTTCAGGTTCGCCTTGCCCTCGCGGATCGACTTCACCTCGGTGCCGCGCAGAGCGATGCCCGCCTCATACCGGTCACTCAGCGCATAGTTGTGGCTCGCGGCGCGGTTGTGAGTCGCGTCGCGCATCCCGGCCGCCACCGGATCGCGGTCCTTCTCCTTCACCGCCGGCTTCGGCTGTGCGGCTGCGGTCGGGTTGGAGAGAGAGCGCGGCATACGTCTGGCCTGCTGGCACCTTCGTTGTACTGCTGGGTAACTGGCGCACCGGTTACTCCAGACGCGCAAACTTTGCGTTGAAACGGAACGAGAACTCCGCACCGGCGGCGCACTCCGAGAAACGCCGCGGCTTGCGGCAAACCCTGATTTTAACATGCGATCCGGCCCTTACCCATCCTCTGCGCCTGCCGTCTAACCAACAACCTCCGTCCGCTTCGTATCTTGTTCAAAGTTGGGAAAGGGTCCTGCGCAGGTTGTTGAAAATGGGGCTGAATCTCTGAAGGTGCGCGCAATCGAATGCTATACTCGCCTTCAGTTCAGGGCATCCACCGAGCGGACCTGTCTGGCCAGCGGCGCGCACGGGAAACCATCTGGGCCGGCGGCAACAATCATCGCCGTTCGACGCGCGCCAGCATCCGGCGCAAAGGAAGCACAGGGCATCGGCATGACGCGCGGGTTTCGATCGTCTCTCCTCAAACCGCTCCGCCTGACCCCGCTCTCCGCGATCCTGCTTCTGCTGGCCGCATTTGCCCTCACGCCATCTGCCCATGCCCAGTCCGCCAGTAGCTGGAACAAGCAGGGGCAGGCCGCCGAGCTCAAAGAAGACTACGACACCGCCTACACCTGTTACCTGAACGCCCACCAGAAGGCGCCCAAGGACATGCGCTACACCGCCCACGTGGACCGCATGCGCTTCCAGGCCGCCGCGCAGCATGTGGACCGCGGCCGCGTCCTGCGCCAGAATGGCGATATTGCCGGCGCGCTCAACAACTTTACCCGCGCGCTGGAGATCGACCCGGGTGACGAGGCCGCGCGGCAAGAGATCCAGATCACCCAGCGCTCGGAGGCGATTCCCGGTGCGATACCCGTCGCCCCATCCGGTACCGCGTCCTCCTCCGACCTGGTCAGCGAACTATCGAAGATCTCGGCGCCACCCCAACTCAAGCCCCTCTCCTCCGATCTGATTACCCTGAATATCGCGTCGCAGGACGCCAAGATCATCTACCAGACCATCGGCAAGCTCGCCGGAATCAACGTGATGTTCGATCCGGACTTGCCCGCCAAGCGCATTCCTGTCGAACTTAACAGCGTCTCGCTTTCCGAGGCATTGCGTATTGTCGGCATTCTCTCCAACACCTTCTATAAAGTCATCACTCCTGACACCATCTTCGTGACCGAGAACACCCACGACAAGCACGTCAATCTCGACGACCAGGCCGTCCAGACCTTCTACCTCACCAACGCCACAACGCAGGCCGATATCAACGAGATCAATGCGACACTGCGCTTGGTGCTCGCGCAGGACGACAAAACCTTCGTCATCGCTTCTCAAGATGCCATCGTGGTGCGCGCCCCGCCCGCCCACCTCCAGCTCGCGCAAAAGCTCATCAACGATCTGGACCGCACCAGGGCCGAGGTTGTCGTCGATGTCGCCATCCTCGAGGTCAATCGCGACAAGGTGCGCAACCTCGGCATGACCCTGCCGCAGAGCTTCTCCATCACGCCGCAGGTCACGCCCAACTCCAGCAACACCGTCTCCTCGGCCACCACCGCCGCGGCGCTGGCCTCCAACTTCACCCTCAACACGCTGGCCAACATCAATTCCACCAACTTCGCAGTCAGCATCGGCGGCGCCACACTCAACGCGCTGCTCTCCGACGCCGACACGCGCGTGCTGCAGAATCCCAGCGTGCGTTCGACAGACGGCCAAACGGCCACACTCAAGATCGGTACTAAAGTGCCGATCGCCACCGGCTCCTACAATGCCGGTACAGCGCTTGGCGCAGGCCTCGGCGGCCTTGGCACGCAGACGAACTTCCAGTACCAGGATGTCGGCGTCACTATCGACATGAAGCCGCAGATCCATCTGGACCGACAGATATCCCTCACGCTCGATATACAGGACTCCACAGAGGCCGGTCAGGTCACCATTCAGGGCGTCACGGAGCCGATCTTCGGTCAGCGCTCCATCAAGGACGTCATCCAGCTACGGGATGGTGAGCCTTGTCTGCTCGCGGGCCTCCTCAGCAAGACCGACAACAACACCGTCAGCGGCACCCCCGGGCTCGCCAGTCTGCCGCTGTTCCGGTACATCTTCGGCTCGGTGAGCAAGGAGATCGCGCAGGATGAGATTGTCTTCATCCTTGTCCCGCACATCGTTCGTGAGAGCCCGCTGACGCTGCTGAACACCCGCGCCATCGACACCGGCACACAGCAGGACATCCAGATCCGCAAATCGGACTCGCCGGCCTTCGACGCGCTCTTCCCGGCAAACCCCGACGCGGCCCTCGCTCCTACGGCCAACATTACCGCCGCGCAGGGCGCCGCGGCCATGGTCCCGCAACTGGCGCAGCAGGCTACGCGCACTCCCGGCGTCAACTCGCCGATTCCTGGCTACTCCGGCCCCGCGCAGAACCCCACCGCCGCCGGCCCGGCAACGCCTGTGCCCAACTCCGCTCTCGCGCTCGCGCGTCCAGCCACCGGCCCCGTCCCAGCCGCGCCATCACCCACGGCGGCCCCCATGGCCTTCGCAGTTACGCCGGCCAGCTCCACGCAGGCGGTCAACTCTGAGTTCAACGTCGCAGTCGCCGTCACCAACGCACGTGATCTCTTCTCCGTGCCGCTGCAGCTCCAGTTCGATCCCAAGGTGCTCCAGCTCGTCAACGTGGATACTGGCGGCCTGCTGGGCAGCGACGGTCAGCCGGTCGCGCTGGTGCATCGCGACGAAGGCAATGGTCTGGTCACTGTCTCCGCCTCGCGTCCGCCCGGCGTTGCCGGAGTCACTGCCGCGCAGGGCCAGGTCTGCGTCCTGCACTTCCGCGCCATCGCCCCCGGCGACTCCAACCTCGCGCTGGTCAAGGTAGCCGCCCGCAACAGCGCCGGCGCGAGCCTTCCCGCCGCCGGTTCGCAGGCCGTCGTGCATGTGAGGTGAGCGACGTGAGGTTCAAGGTTCACGGTTCACGGTTCAAGGAAGCACGTCGAAAGAGCGCGTTAGCCGACCCTATACGCTTTTCCTTGCATCGCGCACCCACCTCGAACCGCGAACCCCGAACCTCGAACCTGGCGGCGTCAGCCGGCATGCCGGCTGACTCC
>DATCBR010000201.1:0-2079 GCA_036511765.1 Acidobacteriaceae bacterium
ATCGAAGCCGGCAGGCATGCTGCCGAATCTAATCCGACTGTGAGCGTGCGCACAGAACCCGCCGTTACCGCACCCGCCGGGGCCATCTCCGACGAGTTGCTGGCGCGGCTGCGTACCGTGCCGATCCTCGCCGATGTGCCGGAGGAGGAGGTCCGCTGCCTCTACGGCGGGACGGAACGCACCCTTTCAGAGGGTGACTACCTGGCGCATCAGGGCGATGCGCCCCGCTATTTCTGGTTCCTCCTCAATGGCGAACTGCGCATCCTGCACACCATGCCGGACGGGACCGTGCAACATGTTGCCACCGCCCCCGCTGGCACAGCGCTGGGCGAGATGCCACTGCTCTCCAACATCCCTTACGGCGCGGATTATCGCGCGTCAGAGGTCTGCGACCTGCTGGAGTTCGATGAGCAGCGATTCTGGCGGCTGATGACCGACTGCCCCAGCATCCGCAAGGCGGTGCTCGGCAATATGGCCCTCCGCTTTCAGAAGTTCCAGAGCGTGGTCGTGCAGCAGGAGAAGATGGCCTCGCTGGGCACGCTGGCTGCCGGCCTGATGCATGAACTGAACAACCCCGGAGCCGCCGCCGTGCGCGCCGCCGCGCAACTCCGCGAGAACCTGATGCGCATGCACCGGCTCACCGCCAAGTTCTCCAAGTCCTGCCTCACGGAAGACCAGCGGCACTGCATCTTCGAGCTGCAGGAGCGTGCCTTCAGCCAGGAGAAGCCGCTGCACATGAACTCGCTGGAGCAGAGTGACGCGGAAGAAAAGCTGACCGAATGGCTTGAGACCGCAAGCGTGGAAGACGCATGGAAGCTGGCGCCAACGTTGGTCTCCATCGGCATCACGGCCGGCGAACTGGAGTGCGCGCGCGAAGAGTTCCCCGGCTCGATATTTTCCGACGCGCTCAACTGGCTGGAGGCTCTCGTGTCCAGCATTCAGCTGGTCAGCACCATCGAGGAGAGCATCGGCCGCGTCTCAACACTGGTTAAGGCGGTCAAGTCCTACGCCTATGAGGGCAAGGGCAGCAAACAATCGGTCGACATCAACGAGAGTATCCACGCGACCTTCATCATCCTGGCCCACAAATTTCGCGAGAAGCAGGCCGTGGTCGAGAAGGACCTGGCGCCAAACCTCCCGCAACTGCAATGCGAATGCTCCGGGTTGAACCAGATATGGACCAACCTTCTGGACAATGCGATTGACGCGATCCCGCAGGGCGGTACGGTACGCATTCGCACCTGGATGGACGAGATCAACCAAGCACCGGCGGCGGGAGCTCCGATAAAAGGCTCCCGCCGTTTTCTTTGCATCACCATCGCCGACAACGGCGCCGGCATCCCTTTGGAGAGCCAGGCGCATATCTTCGACCCCTTCTACACCACCAAGCCAGTGGGCGTGGGCACCGGCCTCGGCCTCGGCATTGTGCAGCGCATCGTGGACCAGTACGGCGGCACGATCACCTTCTCCTCCGAGCCCGGCGCAACCGAGTTCCGCGTCCGCCTCCCCCTCGACCGCAGCTAAATGTTTCTGGTTGTCATTCTGAGCCGCAGGCGAAGAATCCCCGAGTTTTTGCTTCTCAAGCCATGGGTCTACACTAAAGGCCGCCATGCACCCGCACCTCTCGCCCTTCCACATCGCCTTCCCCGTCGACGACCTCGCTGCCGCGCGCGCCTTCTACGGTGGTCTGCTCGGCTGCCCCGAAGGCCGCAGCTCCGCCGAGTGGATCGACTTCAATCTCTTTGGCCACCAGATCGTCGCGCACCTTCGCCCGCGCACCGAAGCCGGCGTGCAGCATCACAACGCAGTCGACAGCCACGATATTCCCATCCCGCACTTCGGCGTGGTGCTGCCGCTCGATGAGTGGGAGCAGCTCGCGCATCGCCTCCGCGAGGCCCATATCAAGTTCATCGTCGAGCCTTACGTCCGCTTCCGTGGCGAGATCGGCGAGCAAGCCACCATGTTCTTCCTCGACCCCGCCGGCAATGCCCTCGAGTTCAACGCCTTCGCCGACCCCAACCAGCTCTTCGCAAAATAGCCAATCCGCCCACAGCTTTCACCCCGCCGCCAGAGCCCTCA
>DATCBR010000202.1:0-9085 GCA_036511765.1 Acidobacteriaceae bacterium
GCGCGCCGCCCACCAGGTCGTCGTCGCGATTGACGCTGGTGATGACGGCGTGTTCCAGGCCCAGGGTGGCGACGGCCTCCGCGACGCGGCGCGGCTCGTCGAAATCGATGGGCTGGGGGCGGCCTTTGGGCACCGCGCAGAAGCCGCAGCGGCGGGTGCACAGGTTGCCCAGCATCATGAAGGTGGCAGCGCGCTGGTTCCAGCACTCGCCAATGTTGGGGCACTGCGCGCTCTCGCAGACCGTGTGCAGGTGCAGGTCGCGGGCCAGCTTCTTCAGCGCATGGAAGGTCTCGCCGCCCGGCGCTCGTGCCTTCAGCCACTCCGGCTTGCGCGTCCGCGCACGCGGCCCGAGGTCAATCTGGATCAGCTCGGATGCGGTGGTGGGCAATCCCATCCATCCATTCTAGCGTTCACTCGCAACTGCGTTGCGCTACCGCAGCCGCTCTCTTACCTCAGTCCGGATCAGGTAGAGGAACATGCAGAGATCCAGCCCGGCCATCACCCACAGCCGCGTCATGCCGCCATGCCGCGCGATCCAGCCGTAGGCGAAGGCGAGCAGCAGGCACCCGGCGGTTACCAGCGCCCATCCCCATCGGCGCATCCGCAGCAGCCCGAAGACGCCAACCACGACCAGCGTCGCAATCGGCAGCGCGATCATCGCCGGAAAGGCGCCGCGCAGCGCCCCAAAGGCGCCAATGATGGCGACCACCAGCATATACATCGCAATAGCGGCGACTCCGGGAAGCATCTCGCCTTTGATAGGTGGGGCGTTATCTGGCATAGGGCTGCGTCAACCTGCAAGCTTCAAGTTACAAGGTTCCAGGCGCAGGAAGAAGCCCGCCCATCGTCCAGGAGTTTTGCTCGGCAACATGCAACTGGGATTCGCCCGCGCACACTGGTAGACTTGGAGGGTTGCGCGATGGCCGCGAATGCCGCCGTGCAACGCGCTCCTTGCCGGCATAAAGCCGGCAGCGTGAGCGGGCCGAAGATTCACCTCGGCTGAGGGCGCCAGTCGCGCCGCAAAAGAAATCTCCCGGAATTCAAGGATACCGAAGTGGACCAGCAGACCAGGCACGCATTGAAGCAGGATAAGTTCGTCTCAACCACGACGCACAGCATCGAGTGGGCGAGCGAGAACCGGCAATCCGTCATCAAGGTAGGCGCGCTTGTGGCCGCAGTCGTCATCCTCGCGGTCGCCGGTGCGCTGGTATACCACAGCCGCTCGCAGGCAGCAGCCTCCGCCTTCGGCAACGCGATGCAGACCTACCAGACTCCCCTCGCACAGCCGAACCAGCCGCCACCGCCGGGCATCAAGACCTTCAACTCCTCCGCGGAGCGCGCCAAGGCGGCGAACGCGCAGTTCCTCGCCATCGCCGACAAGTACGGCATGACGCCCAGCGGCGAGAACGCTCTCTACTTCGCCGGCCTCACGTATGAGGACGCTGGCCAGAACCGGCCGGCCGAGGACACCCTGAAGAAGGTGTCCGGCCTCTGGGACTCCGGATTGGCAGCCCTGGGCAAGTTCGCGCTGGCGCAGCTCTACCACAACACCGGCCGCGACCCCCAGGCCATCGACCTCTACAACCAGCTGAGCGCAAAGCCCACCGACACCGTCCCCTATGGCCTCTCGCAACTCACGCTGGCCGACCTCTACACCGCCGAGGGCAAACCCGAAGAGGCCAAGAAGATCTACGCCAGCCTGAAGGACAAGGACGCCAAAGGGCCTGCCGGAGAGATCGCCGCGCAGAAGCTGAACCCCGCCGCCGCCCAGGGCGCACCCGGTCTCCCGCAGTAAGCTTCAATTTCAATTCGTCGAACAAACGAACGGCCCGACCTGATAGATCAAGGTAGGCCTTTTGTTTTTGTGATGAGTGTCAGTTCGCGACAACGATGCCTGCGGCTATGGTGTGCCACAACAATCGCCGTGGAAGCCGCTGATTTTTATAGTTGTCATTCTGAGCCGACCGGGGTTCCCGGCCAGCTTGCTGGCTGGGGTGGTTTGGCGAAGAATCCCGGCATTTGTACTCGCTGCAATCTACAACGAATCTAAGGCCCGTCCTGACAAGATCAGGGCGGCCCTTCTGCTTTGCGAATTGATAGCGCTATTCAATTCGGTGAAGTCATGAGTATTCGAGCTTTGGCCAGCATCCACCTCCCGCCTCGAACCTAGAACCTTGCACCTCGAACCTAGCTCTTCTTCGGCACCTTCTTGCCTTCCTTGCGCGCCTCAGACAAGCCGATCGCGATTGCCTGCTTGCGGCTCGTCACCTTCTTGCCGCTGCGTCCGCTCTTCAGCTCGCCTCGCTTGAACTCATGCATCTCGCGCTCGACTGTCTTACCGGCGCCCTTGCTGTACTTGCGCGCGGATTTTTTCGAGGACGATTTCTTGCTCGCCGCTTTCTTATGCGTCGACTTCTTTGAGTGAGATTTCGATGACGACTTCTTTGAAGACTTCTTGGTTGCCATAAGCTTGCCTCCACCAATATTGGAAGCAACCTTTCGCGGCCCAGTTGCACGTGACGCCCATCGCATCGTTCGTACGAACGCCGATGTTTACCCGTCCAGCTTCTTCGTCACCAGCTCATTCAGCAGCGCGGGGTTCGCCTGTCCCTTGGACAGCCGCATCACCTGCCCCACAAAGAACGCCGCCACCGTCTTCTTGCCGCCGCGATACTGCTCCACCTGTTTCGGGTTCGCTGCGATCACCTCGTCGATCATCTTCTCGATCGCGCCCGCATCTGAAATCTGCTGCGGCTTGTCGCGCTCGTAGATCTCGGCAAAATCTTTGCCCTCGGCAAAGCACGCATCCAGAAGCTGCTTCAGCATCTTGCTCGAAAGCTCGCCGGACTCCGCCAGGTCAGCCGCCTGCACAATCCCCTTGAGCGACACCGGCGACTGGGCCAGCTCTATCTCCGCCGCCTTCAGCCTTCCCGTCAGCTCGCTCGTAATCAGCGACACCACGCGCTTCGGGCTTCTTGCCTTGCGCGCCGCCGCCTCAAACTGGTCGGCAAACTCGCGCGTCGCCGTCAGCGTCATCGCGTCCTGCTGGTTGATGTCGTACTCGGCGATCATGCGCGCGCGCCTGGCTTCCGGCAGTTCAGGCAGCGCCTTCAGAATCTCGCTCTGCCACTCCGCACCCACCACCAGCGCCGGCAGGTCCGGCTCCGGGAAGTAGCGGTAGTCGTGCGCCTGCTCCTTCGACCGCATCGAATACGTCCGCCCCTCAGCGTTATTCCACAGCCGCGACTCCTGCACCACGCGCCCGCCACTCTCCAGCACCTCGATCTGCCGCTCGATCTCATACTCCAGCGCCGCGCGAATGTAGCGGAACGAATTGACGTTCTTCACCTCTGCCTTGGTTCCAAATGCTTTTGCCCCGAACTGCACGTCCGTCTTCAGCATCACGCTCACGTTCGCGTCGCAGCGCAGCGAACCTTCCTCCATATTGCAGTCGCTCACGCCCGTATACAGCAGGATCTCCTTCAGCCGCGTCAGGTACTCGAACGCCTCGTCCGGCGTGCGGATGTCCGGCTCCGACACAATCTCCACCAGCGGCGTGCCGCAGCGGTTCAGGTCGATATACGTCCGCGACACCGAGTCCGCGAAGCCGTCATGCAGGCTCTTGCCCGCGTCCTCTTCCATATGCAGCCGCGTAATGCCGATGCGCTTCAACCCCGGCGACGAAGACCTGTCGCCGGGGGCCCCGTACGCCGCGCCCGTCGCATCCGGCACATCCATGTGCCCGTGCTCCGCCAGCGGCTGGTCGAACTGCGAGATCTGGTAGCCCTTCGGCAGATCCGGATAAAAATAGTTCTTGCGCGCGAAGATGCTGGTCTCGCGGATCTCGCACCCAATCGCCTTCGCCGCCAGCACCGCCAGCTCTACCGCCTTGCGGTTCAGCACCGGCAGCGCGCCCGGCAGACCCAGGCACACCGGACAGACGTGCGTGTTGGGCTCGCCGCCATACTTGTTCACGCAGCCGCAGAAGGCTTTGGTCGTCGTCAGCAGTTGCACATGCACCTCCAGCCCGATCACAGGCTGGTACTTGGCGAGAATCTCCGGCGAGAGCATCGTAGCAGTGGCCATTTTCTTTCGATTTTATCAATGCCGCTTGATTGGCACGATGTTCCATGTGCAGACGGCGGGCAAATCCAGCAGTTCGCGCTCTGTCAATTTGCGAGAGATGCGGTTCGCAGTCACGTCAATGATGAATCCTTTAGTAAAGTTGGAGTAGCAGAACCCCGAAGACCACGCGTTGATGGCGACCAGAAGATGGTCTTTATCCATCCATTTGACTGCCATCGTATTGACTCCTGGATTCGCGCAAAATCGCTTCGCATCCTTTTGAAATATCCGCTCTGCGGATGAGATCAGCGTGGTATCCGCGACAATTTCGCCATCGCCATCTATCGTGAAGATCTCTGTGGATGTGACAGAGGCATTCAAGTTCCAGGTCACTGCGAATGCTCCGCTTTCAGAAACGGTCAGCCATCCCTCCGCGCCTTCAAAGTCGTTTTCGCGTTTAATGAATTGATGTGCTTCGCGGGAGAACGTAAGAACCGCCTCATTCTGGTTCTTTACGTTCGGGCGGTCGATCCGAACGGTCACGCCATCTCTCTCTACCTGTACAGGTTTTGTTAGGTCATCTTCCCAGGCGTAGAAATAGCCACCGTCTTGCGCGCAGCGATCGATCATGCGCTGCGTAGACCGCTGCAGTTGCTGACCGCCGTCCAAGGCAAGCAGAAGCATCGCGATCGAATTGACGACACCAGACACGGCAGAAGAATAGCACTGGCCAAAACGGCAGTGGGCGGTCATCTATCTGCTATCCTCAATCGTCCGCTTCACACGCCGAGTTCCGGGCAGGTACGTGTGCTCTTCAAAACCCGCAGCGCCGCCGTCTACGGCATCGACGCCAACATCATCGACGTAGAAGTCGACTTCTCCGGCGTGGTCCTCGAAAAAGAGCTGCTCTCGACAGTCGGCCTTCCTGATGCCGCCGTCCGCGAATCCCGCGACCGCGTGCGCAGCGCCATCAAAAACTCCGGCTTCGACATCCCGCCCACCCGCATCACCATCAACCTCGCGCCCGCCGACATCAAGAAGGAAGGCTCAGGCTTCGACCTGCCCATCGCCATCTCCATCCTCGGCGCCTACGGCGCGCTGCAGGTCAAGGATGTCTCGAACTTCCTCCTCGTTGGCGAGCTGGGCCTCGACGGATCGCTCCGCGCAGTCCAGGGCATGCTGCCCATCGCCATCGCCGCGCGCGCCAACAAGATCCGCAACCTCATCGTCCCCGCGCGCAACGCCCGCGAGGCCGCCGTCGTCGAAGGCGTCGATGTCTACCCCGTACACACGCTGCTCGAAGTCCGTGAGCTGCTCAACTCCTCCGCCTTCGGCCCGATCAAGGCCCAGCCGCTGCGCATGGAAGCCTCCGCCCTCCTCGATGAGCTACAGCACTTCCCCTCCGACTTCAAAGACGTCCGTGGCCAGCACGTCGCCAAGCGCGCTCTTGAGGTCGCCGCCGCCGGTGGACACAACATCCTGATGATCGGCCCGCCCGGCTCTGGCAAGACCATGCTCGCCAAGCGCCTCCCCTCGATCCTCGCCCCGCTGCGCTTTGAAGAAGCCCTCGAGACCACCAAAATCCACTCCGTCGCCGGCGTGCTCGATCCTGAGCAGGGCCTCGTCACACACCGCCCCTTCCGTTCGCCGCACCACACCATCTCGGACGCCGGCCTTATCGGCGGCGGCATCATTCCGCGCCCCGGCGAAGTATCTCTCGCCCACAACGGGCTTCTGTTTTTAGACGAGCTGCCCGAGTTCCCGCGCAACGTCCTCGAGGTCCTCCGCCAGCCGCTCGAAGATGGCACCGTCACCATCGCCCGCGCTAGCATGTCACTGACCTTTCCCGCGCGCTTCATGCTCGCCGCGGCGATGAACCCCTGCCCCTGCGGCTACTTCAATGACAAGTCGCGCGAGTGCATGTGCACCCCGCCCATGATCCAGCGCTACGTCAGCAAAGTCTCCGGCCCGCTGCTCGACCGCATCGACATCCACATTGAAGTCCCCGCCGTGCAGTACAAAGAACTCCGCGGCGGCGCCTCCGCCGAAGGCTCAACCGAAATCCGCGCCCGCGTCCTCACCGCGCGTGAGCGCCAGCATCAGCGCTTCGCCGCCTCCACCGAGCGCACCAAAGGCAACGCACGCTCCGCCAGCCGGGCAATCTTCGCCAACGCGCAGATGACCACTCAGCAGATTCGCACCTACTGCGAGCTCTCCTCCGACGCCGAGCGCCTGCTCGAGCGCGCCATGCAGCAGCAGGGCCTCAGCGCCCGCGCCCATGACCGCATCCTCAAGGTCGCCCGCACCGTCGCCGACCTGGCCGGCGAACCCGCAATCACCGTCCCCCATATCGCCGAGGCCATCCAGTACCGCACCCTCGACCGCAGCTACTGGTCTTGAGCTGGGGCCAATGTGGCACAAAGGTTAACCAAATACTTGCTCCCTTTTGGTGGCGGGGAGCGTATATCAGTAAGTGGCTTCCCCAGACCAGGACATCTGTGCGCGAAAATTGTTCGATCCTGCTAAGTCTCTTCTTGTGTCTCCCGCTGCATAGCGCGGCGGTTGCACAATCAACCAACGATGGCCGTGGGGCGGCAGTAACTTCACAAGCCGCCAGTGCAACAGCTTCCCTGCACGGCATCGTGACCGACCCAAGCGGAGCGGTGATTGCCGGTGGGACGGTTGAGCTGGCTTCCGACGGTTCGTCAGCCGCCTTGCAAACCCAGATCACCGGCGCCAGCGGTCGCTACAGCTTCACGAATGTAGCGCCGGGGACCTACGTCGTCCGCTCGAGGGCTACAGGGTTTGCCGACTTTTTGAGCCAGCCTGTGATCGTCGGCGCTTCGCAGGCGCAGACGCTGGATGTTCGGCTGGCGATCGAGTCGCAGCAGGTCTATTTGGATGTGTCCGCAGACAATGTAGCGGACCAGACGGACCCGAATAATAACGGTAATGCAGTGGTGCTGAAGGGCAAGGCGCTTGATGACCTGGCGACTGAGCCCAGCATGCTCCAGCAACAACTGCAGGAGCTGTCAGGTGGAGATGCCCCGAGCATCTACGTCGATGGCTTCTCGGGCGCCAGCCTTCCCCCGAAGAATACGATCCGCGAGATACGCATCAACCAGAATCCCTATTCGGCGCGCAACGATACTGATCCGGGCGGAGGGATGATCGAGATCCTCACCAAGCCGGGCACGGACAAGCTGCACGGCGAGGTCTATGCTATCGGCAACGACTCGGCGTTCAACACGCAGAACCCATTTGTGAAGCAACAGCCGCCGTATCACACGCTGGAGTTCTTTGGAGACGTGAATGGCCCGCTGAGCAAGAAGGCGTCGTACTTTACGAATTTTGAGCGATACATCTCGCACACAAACGCGGTGATCCATGCGACCGTACTGGATGCGGCGGGGACATCGCAGATTGCGCTCAACCAGGCGCTGTCGAGCCCGAGTACGACGACGCAGTTCTCGCCTCGGGTGGACGTGCAGATGGGCAAGAGCAATACGCTGACGATGCGCTACTCGTTTACGAAGAACGAGCGCACGAACAGCGGTGTGGGGCAGTTGAACCTCGCGAGCCAGGCGTTGAACAGCTCGACGACGACGCAGACGCTGCAGTTGGGGAACTCGGCTGTGTTGGGACCGAAGGTGGTGGACGACATGCGCTTCCAGTACACGCGCACGCGCATGACGCAGGCGCCCACGAGCACGGAGCCTACGCTATTGGTGCAGGGCGCGTTTACCGGTGGAGGCAACAGCTCCGGCACATCCAGCGACAACAACGATTCCTATGAGCTGCAGAACTACTTCTCGATCCAGGCAGGCAAGCACTACCTCAGTCCGGGCGTGCGGCTGCGGATCCATCGCGATGCGAATGTGTCGCGTGCGGGCTACAACGGGCAGTACCTCTTCTCCTCGCTGGACGCGTATGAAAAGACGGTGCAGGGGACAGCACAGGGGTTGAGTCCAGCGCAGATTGCCGCGGCCGGCGGCGGTCCGAGCCAGTTCAGCATCACGACCGGCAGCCCGGCCGTGACGATCGATGTGGTGGACGTAGGCGCGTTCTACCAGGATGACTGGAAGCTGCGATCGAACCTGACGGTGAGCTATGGACTGCGGTACGAGGCGCAGAACTATATCGGTGACCACACAGATTTTGCGCCGCGCTTCGGCTTTTCATGGGGGCTGGGCGCGAAGAAGGACAAGCCGGCAAAGTATGTGCTGCGCGCCGGGACGGGAATCTTCTATACCCGGTTTGGGGCGTCGAACATCATGCAGGCGGAGCGGCAAAATGGAGTCTCGCAGCAGCAATATGTGGTGGCGTCACCCATGTTCTATCCAGCGATTCCGCCGGCGTCGGGGCTGGGACAGCAGAACCTGCCATCCGTTTACAAGATCGACCCCTCGTTCCACTCGGCATATGGATTCATGAACAGCATCGGCGTAGACCATCCGCTGGGCAGCCACGGCAGCATTTCTGTGCAGTACTTCTACAACCGGACAATCCACGCGCTGATTACGCGCAACGCAAACGCGCCGCTGCCGGGCACCTACAATCCTGCCGTGCCAACGAGCGGCGTGCGGCCGCTGGGCACCACGCAGAATGTGTATGAATACGAGTCCGAGGGACTGGCGCGGATGAATCGGCTGACGATGAATGTCAACTTCCGGACGAAGAACCAGTTCAGCATCTATGGGTATTACCAGTTCCGGCACCGCGATTCCGATGCGAATGGATTTGTATCCAACAGCTATGACGTGGCGGCGGACTATGGACGCGCATCGCAGGACCAGCGCCACTCGTTCTACGTAAGCATGAGCTCACCGCTGCTGTACGACAGGATTCACCTGGGAACGTATATGCAGGCCACGTCGGGGCTGCCGTTCAACATTACGCTGCCGCAGGACCTGAATGGCGACTCGCAGTTCAATGACCGGCCTACGTTTGCGACGGATCTGACGAGGCCAAGCGTGGTGAAGACGGAGTGGGGGACGTTCGATACCAACCCCATGGCGGG
>DATCBR010000203.1:0-2744 GCA_036511765.1 Acidobacteriaceae bacterium
CCCGGCGTAATAGAAGAAAGCAACGTAGAGCGCAAGGAAGACCGCGGCGATCCCGATGCATTCGAGCCAGTAGCGCAGGGAATTGCGCACGACCGGCTCTATGAAGAAGAAAATGAGGTAAGCCAGCCAGATCATTTCGAATTTGCGGAATTTGCGTTGCGGCGAAGCTCCGAGGTTTTTCATTTCAGTCCCGTCCGGTTGCCATCAAGATCAGTGTAGATGCGCAGGCCGGTTGCTGGCGCGTTGAACCGGCCAGCCAGCTACGCGTTCTGCTCGCGGCGGTTGAAGGCGATGGCGGCGATGCCGAGCATGATCATGGTGAAGGCGGCGAGGCCGATCCAGTGGCTGGATGCCGTGCCAGCGCTGGGGTAGCCAAAGGTACTCAGCATGAGTTGTGCCAGGTGATATGTCGGCAGCAGTGGAGCGATGAGTTGTAGCGCATGGGGCATGAATTTGAACGGGATCCAGAGGCCGCCGCAGAAGCTCATGGGCAGATAGATCATGTTGACGATGCCGGGGGCGGCGTTGGCCGGCACCAGTTGCGCGAGGACGAGGCCCATGCTGGCGAACGGGACAGCGCCGACGACGGTGAGGACGATCATGCGGACGTACTCGTTGAGCGAGAGATGGATGTGCGCCGCGGTGATGCCAAGGATGCAGAGAATGGTGACGATGATGGCTCCGAAGGCCATTGCGGTGACGCACTTGGCGAGCAGGTAGGCGATGGGGGGCATGGGGCTGGCGCGCTTGAGTTCGAGCCAGCCGGCGCTGAGGTCGCCCGCCATGCCGACGCCGATGCCGAACAGCGCCGCGCCGATCAGACCGAAGACGGAGTAGGTGGCGACCATGTATTTGGCGACGGCGACGTTGTCGACCGACTCTCCGCGGTTCATCATCAGGCCGAAGATGCAATAGAACATCACCGGGAATCCGATGACCGAGAGCGAGAAAGCGCGGGTGCGCAGCATGCGCAGGAATTCGTAGCGCGTCTCGGTGACGAAGATGCGGAGGGTGCGGGAGAGGCCGGTGGCGGGGGTGGCGGGGAGATTGAGGGCGGCGGTGGACATTGTGGTTCTCCTTAAAGAGAGCGGTCTTGATTCAGCCGCGAGCTGCGAGTTTCGAGCTGCGAGTAAAGCGAATTAGGAGTTGTTTGAAGTGAGGGCGAGGAAGGCGTCTTCGAGAGCGGGGGCGGCGACTTCGAGGGAGTGGAGCGTGGTGTCGAGGGCAAGCATTTCGCGGAGGGCGGCTTCGGGGCGGTCGGAGACGACGGTGGCGTGTCCGGCGGTGACGCTGGCTTCGATGACTCCGGGAAGGGCGCGCAGGGTTTCGAGGGTGAGGGTGGTCTGGCAGCGGATGGTGCGGACCGTCGCGGTGGTTGTGGTCTGCGAGGTTGCATTCATCGACGAAGCTGCGCCCATGGACTTGACCTCGGCGGGGGTGCCCTGGCAGATGACGCGGCCCCGGTTGATGACGATGATGCGGTGCGCGAGGGCGTCGGCTTCTTCGAGGTAGTGCGTAGTAAGGAGGACGGTTTTGCCGCTGGCGGCCAGGCCGCGGATCTGCGCCCAGAGGCCGCGGCGGGCTTCGATGTCGAGGCCCACGGTGGGCTCGTCGAGGAAGATGATGTCGGGATTCCCAGCGAGGGCTAAGGCGAAAAACGTACGCTGCTTTTGTCCGCCGCTGAGTTGGCCGAACATCCTGTTTTCGATGCCGTCGAGGCCCGCGGCCTGGACGATTTCGGCGTAGGGCATGGGGTTGGGGTAGTAGCTGCGGAACATCGCGATGTGCTCGCGGACGCGGAGCATTTCGGGGGCGCGGCCGATCTGGAGCATGGCCCCGGTGCGGGCGCGGGCGGCGGGGTCGCGGGGGTCGGCGCCGAAGATGCGGACACTGCCGGAGGTGGGCGAGCTGAGGCCGAGGAGGAGTTTGACGGCTGTCGATTTGCCCGCGCCGTTGGGGCCGAGGACGGCGACGATCTCGCCGCGATTGAGGTCGAGGGAGAGGTTGTCGAGGGCGAGGACGCCGTTGCTGTAGCGCTTGGTGATGCCGGTGAGCGAGGCGACGACTTCGGGTGTCTCGCGGGTTGCGGCGGTGCGGGGTTCGGTGCGCTCCATCACTGCGGTCATGTGTGGCTCCTTGTGAGTACAAGAGCTAGTGTGCGGGATTTTGGGGTGCGATTTTAGTGTGGGGAGTCAGGAAAGGGTGGTGACGTTTGTCATGCTGGCTTTGGTGCTCGTATGGGCGAGAGCCTTGACGCAAAGTTCGCGAAGTAGAAACGCGAAGTTGCGCGGAGGGGAGCGCGGTAAACCTTTACATCCAGTCGGTGCCGTACTGGACGGGGATTTGGGTGAAGGCGATGCGGGTGGGGGCGGACTCGCGGGCGGGCAACATGCCGGCGAAGTGCAGCGTGGTGTGGCCGTACTTGAGGTTGAGCTTGTCCATGGTGGCGGAGAGTTGATTGCGGTTGCCGGGTTCTTCGAAGAGCATGACCGGGACTTCGTTGTCGGGCATCAGGTTGCGCATCGTGACGCCGACGAAAAAGGGCTTCTGATGTTCGGGGCCGGTGGGGCTCTGTTTCCAGATGCCTTGCAAAGCTTCGAGAAGCGAGAGCGTATCTTGACACGGGCGGAAGCGTGCCTCCATGCCCCAGGCCGCGTGCTGGATGCCGCTGGAGTGCTGGCGGGACTTCTCGGCGCGCTCGGCCTGCTCGCGCGAGAGCTGGAACTTGATGGTGACGGAGAGGG
>DATCBR010000204.1:0-13569 GCA_036511765.1 Acidobacteriaceae bacterium
CGACCTCTATCCAGTCGGCTCCTGGCGCGACCACCCGCCCGGCGCGCCGCTGCCCGACGTCACCTCGCCGCGTCCTGAGTACCAGGACGTGCCACTGGATGAATCGCAGTCAAAGCTAAAGATGCCAGCCTCCGGCAGAAATACGCAGCCATCAAGCAACGTCGATTTGTCCTCGCTCAACATAGACCTGTCCTCGCTCAACCGCATGCTCGCGCTCTTCGGCCAGCGCCGTTGCGCCGAGTGCGTCGCCGGCTCCAACGGATGGGCCGTCGCCGGCACGCGCACCGCCTCCGGCAAGCCCATGCTCTCCAACGACATGCACCTCGCGCTGCACATCCCGGACATCTGGTATGAGGCCGATCTTCAGGCCGCGCAGCCCGCTCCACTCGCCGCCTTCCACGCCGCCGGCGTCACGCTGCCCGGCGCGCCCTTCATCGTCGCCGGACACAACGACCGCGTCGCCTGGGGCTTCACCAACCTCGGCGCGGACGTACAGGACATCTACATCGAACACACGCGCGGCACACCCACCGGCGCCGAGTATCAGACCTCCTCCGGCCAGTGGCTGCCCATGAAGTACGCCGTTGAAACCATCCACGTGCGCAACGGCAAAGATGTCGTCGTCAACGTTCCGCTCACCCGCCACGGCGACGCCGACACCCCCGTCATCTCGCCGCTAACCGGTGAGTCGCGCACGCTGTCGCTGCGCTGGACCGTCTATGACTCCGCAGGCGTCTCGGCCGTGCCTTACGCCATCGACACTGCGACCGACTGGTCGTCCATGCTCACAGCCTTCTCCGACTGGGGCGGCCCGCCCCTGAACCTGATGTACGCCGACGACCAGGGACACATCGGCTATCACGCCGTCGGCCGGGTCCCCATTCGCGGAGACGCGAACAACCCGGCGCCGCTCGCGCCCACGCCCACCGATGTTGCCGCCCCCGACGCCGCCACCCACGAGTGGGCCGGGTACATTCCGTTCGATCAGCTTCCGCAGGCCTTCGATCCGCCGGACGGTGTACTCGCTACCGCCAACTCTCGCGTCACCCCCGATGGCTACCGTTATCCCATCACGCTCGACTGGATGGCGCCCTACCGCACCGAGCGCATCTATCGCGTGCTGGAGGTAAGCGCCGGACAGACCGCTGCCGGCGACCCCAACCCAGCCCCAAACCAATCCGGCCATCTCCTCACTCCTGCCGACATGCTCGCGCTTCAGACCGACGTCTACTCCGATCTCGACCACCTGGTAGCGCAGCGGCTCGCCTATGCGATCGACCACGCAAACAGTGCGCTCAAGAACGATGCCTCGCTGCACCAGGCCGCCGATCTCCTCCGCAAGTGGAACGGCCGTGTGGATGCGGACGCAGCCGCTCCTGCCATCGTCAATGCAGCGCGGGTCGTGTTCTGGCCCATGCTCCTTGTGCCCAAGCTGGTGCCGTCGGTTGCAACGCAGATGGCGCAAGGGGCCGACATGAGCAAGCTGAAGCTTCCGTCCGACCAGGCCCTCGCAGGCAATCTCGCCAGCCAGTACCGCTGGGGCGAACGCGGCTGCGTGGAAGAGATGTTGCTCACCAGCACACCGCCGCGCTGGCTGCCTGCGGGCTATGCCAACTGGAACGACTTTCTGGCGACCGTGATCCAGCGTGGTCTGCGCGAGGCCAAAGCTCCGCACGACCTCAGCACGTGGCAGCAGGGCAAGGCCTTCCCGGTCGACATCGAACACCCATTGTTCGCTGGCTCCGCCATGGCCCGCGCTTTGGCCGGTGTGCGCACCGGCACAGGGCCTCAGCCGCAGAGCGGCGACGGCACCACAGTAAAACAGGTCGGCCCTGCCTTCGAGCCTTCCGAACGATTTACCGCCGACCTCGCCGATCCCAACCGCACAACCCTCAATATCGTCACCGGAGAATCCGGCAATCCGCGCAGCGAGTGGTACCTCGACCAGTTCCCGGACTGGCTCGCCGGCCGCACCTATTCCCTCCCCTTCACTCCATCGGCCACCCAGCCCACCATCACCCACACTCTCACGCTCAACCCGCGATGAGCACGCGCAAGCATCTTGGTGAAGGCTGCTGCTGTTTTAAGTGTTGTCATTCTGAGCCGAATCGGAGTCCCCAACGAGCGGTCTTTGTTCGTTGGGGTGAGCAGGCGAAGAATCCCCGCATTTACTAAGAGCCTCCAACTTGAAAGACGAGACGAAATCCCGCCCCGAACTGTTCCTGATCCCTCTGCTGGCGCTCTTCATCGTGCACCCGGTCATCGTGCATGGCTGCTCCTGCGGGCACGACTTCGACTTCCATCTGCTCAGTTGGTTTGAGGCAGCCACGCAGATCGGCCATGGCACGCTGCATCCGCACTGGGCCTACACGCCCGCATGGGACGCCGGCGAGCCGCGCTTCGTCTTCTATCCGCCGCTCTCGTGGTATCTCGGAGCTTTGCTGGGACTTATCTTTACCCATCTTCCCGGCGTCGGCGAAGCCAACGCATGGACTGCGGTGCCGATCGCCTTTACGTGGATCGCGCTGACGCTCTCCGGCCTGACCATGTTCCGCCTCGCGCGACGCTACGCCAGTGCGAACGCCTCCCTCATCGCCGCAACCATCTATATGGCCAGTCCGTACATGCTCTTCACCGCGTACGAGCGCACCGCTTACGCAGAGCTGCTCGCCGCCGCATGGATGCCCTTACTGCTCGGGGGGATCTTGCGCGAGCGCATCTCGCTCCCGCGCATCGCTGTCCCCATCGCACTGCTCTGGCTCACCAATGTGCCCGCAGCGGTGATGGGCTGTTACGCGCTGGCGCTGCTGGCTCTCATGCGAATCCTTGGCATTTGCGCGACTCGTGTATACCGGCAACGAACAACCGACAACGGACAAGGCCCACCGGATCTTTTGGGTGTTGCCTTGCCGATCACCGCCGGAACTGCTCTGGGCCTCGCGCTCGCCGCCTTCTACATCCTGCCCGCAGCCAATGAGCGCCGCTATGTGCAATCCGCGGCTGCCCTGGTGGGAGGAACGCGCATCGACGCCAACTTTCTCTTCCAATACAACGGCCCAACTCTCGATGACCGTATGCACGATGCCGTTCTGCGCACCGCTTCCTGGATTGCAGTGGCGATGTTGGCAACTTGTGGCGCAGCGTTGTTCGCGGCGTGGAGACGACGGCCGCCATCGGGCTGGCCTTCGCCAGTCGGCCAGCTTGCTTTATTCACCGCAGTGCTGGGGTTGATGTTGACCCCGCTCAGCGCGCCGCTCTGGCATCATGCCCCGGAGATGGCCTTCCTCCAGTTCCCCTGGCGCCTGCTCGCGCTGCTCGCGCCGGTGCTGGCGCTCGCCATCGCCGTCGCGCTGTCCGCCTCACTGCCCACACCCGCCACCGCTCCCCGCAGGTCTTTCTCGCCGCGCGCGATTCTCGCAACACTTCTCATCGCCGCTGCTCTCGGTCTTCCCGCGTGGCATCTCTTCCGCCAGTTCTGCGATCCCGAAGACACCGCTGCGGCGCGCATCGCGCTCTTCCACTCCAGCGCAGGCACTGACCCCACGGACGAATACACACTCGCCACCGCCGACAACGACGCACTCCAGCCCAACAGGCCGCTCCAGCCCAACGACGCGCCCTACTGGCTGGCGGAGTCTCCCGGCGCGTCCGCTCCGGCCTCATCTGCAATGCCCGCCACCCGCACAGCGCCCATGCATCTTGTCATCACCGCGCCACGCGCGGAGTTCCTCATCCTGAACCTGCGCGACTATCCAGCCTGGCGCATCACACTGGTCCGCCCTGGCGTCGCAGCACAGCCCGCCACCCCCCGCGCCCCACGCACAGACGGCCTCATGGCCATCCCCGTCCCAACCGGCCGGTCGACCATCGACATTCGTTACTTACAGACAGCCGACCAGACCGCCGGCGATGCAATCTCGCTCATCGCCCTCGCCGTTCTCGCCGCGCTCTTCGCCCGCAGAGGTGCGCGCAGACCTGCAGCCATGCAGCCGTCCTAGCTCTTCGCCGCGGCTTCGCGGACCACTTGCCCTGCACCCGCAGCCGGCGCCAGTGGCGCAAAGCTCTCCGTCTCGGCCGAGT
This sequence comes from Acidobacteriaceae bacterium, assembly GCA_036511765.1. Lineage (GTDB taxonomy): Bacteria > Acidobacteriota > Terriglobia > Terriglobales > Acidobacteriaceae > Edaphobacter. Next base: position 4,081 of record DATCBR010000204.1, read on the forward strand.
AGCCCAGCAAGTCGCCCGCGTCGATGTCGAAGTACCAGCCGTGCAGCCCCATCGCGCCGCTCTCCACACGCTCGCGGATCCACGGGAATGTCATCAGGTTTTCGAGCGTCTGCGCGATGCCGCCCTGCTCGCACGCGCGGACCTGTTCTGCCTCGGGACGCTCCGCCAGCTCCCGCAGCACACGCTCCCGCACCGGTCGCGCAATGCCCACCCACGTCCCGATGAACTCATAGTTCCGCTGCGTAATGCCTTCACCGTCCATCAGCGCGCGAATGCCGCCGCAGCCCGAGTGCCCCAGAATAATGATGTGCGCGACCTCCAGGCTCTTCACCGCGAACTCGATGTCCGCGCGAATGCCCGGCATCTGCGCGCCATCGCTGTACGGCGGCACCAGGTTGGCCACGTTGCGCACTACGAAGATGTCGCCCGGCCCCGCGCCCAGCAGCATCCCCGGATCGGCCCGTGAGTCGCAGCAGGAGATCACCAGCGCGCTCGGGCTCTGCCCCTGGCGCAGGCGCGCAAACAAGCCGCCTTCGCCCGCAAAGTACTTTGCGCGGAAATTTTCGAAGCCCGCGATAAAGCCTGTGATCTCTGCCGCCATGTCCCCTCTCCCGTTTGCAATCGCCTCAACCAGCATCGCATGAACCACCGCATCCATCGATGGTCCTGCATGCTCATTTATCATCGAAGGTTGATGGATCCCTCTGTACGATCTCTGCTCGCCAACGGCGTCACGCTCACCGACGCTGCACTGGAACGGCTTCTGCCCCCGCCCGATACCGCGCCCCACTCCATTCACCGCGCCATGCGCCACAGCGTCTTTGCCGGCGGCAAGCGCCTGCGGCCAATCCTTTGCATGGAGGCAGCGCGCATGGTTGCCGGCGGCGGACCGCCCGCTGGCGTAGAAGAACTCGCCGCCGCCATCGAGATGCTGCACACTTATTCTCTGATCCACGACGACCTGCCTGCGCTCGACAACGATGACCTGCGCCGCGGCAAGCCTACCTGCCACGTCGTCTTCGGCGAAGCCATCGCCGTGCTCGCCGGTGACGCGCTGCAGACCCTCGCCTTCCAGACCATCGGTGCGCTCAAGACCCCGCCTGACATTACCGTCGCCATCCTGCGCGAGATCTCCACCGCCGTCGGCACCGGCGTAGGTCGCGCCAACGGCATCGACACCGCCCTCCCGCCCGGCATGATCGGCGGCCAGGTGGTGGACATCGAGTCCGAAGGCGTTGCCCCCACCGCCGACCTCGTCGAGACGATTCACCGCGCCAAGACCGGCGCGCTCATCACCACCAGCATCGTCTCCGGCGCGCTCTACGGATCGTCTCTTCGTCCGGTCCACGCCGATCAACTTGTGCGCATCCGCGAGTTCGGCGAAAAGGCCGGCCTGGCATTTCAGATCGTCGATGACGTGCTCGACATGACACAGTCCTCCAGGGAACTGGGCAAGACCGCAGGCAAGGACGCCGCCAGCGTGAAGGCGACATGGCCGGCCGTCTACGGAATTGAGCAGTCGCGCCATGATGCCGCGGAGCTCATCGCCGACGCGTTCGCCGCGCTCGAGCCCTTCGGCGCAGCCGCCGCACCGCTCAAGTCGCTCGCCCAGTACCTCGTCGACCGCACCAACTGACCGAAGACACTCTTCGCACAACTATTGTCAGCCCGTTAGCCGCGCCAGCGCACGCTCCAGCTTCACCCCGCGCGACGCCTTCAACAGCACGACATCGCCTTCGCGCAAATTCTCGCGCAGCCACTCGCCCGCCTCCTCCGGTGTCGCAACGAAGACCGCATTCGCGCCCTTACCCGCTGCACCATCCACCAGCGCCTGCGCCAGTCCGCGCACGCCAAGAATCATATCGACGCCACGCATCGCCATCCGCTCGCCGCAAGCGCGGTGCAGCGTCTCGCCTTCAGGTCCCAGCTCCAGCATCTCGCCCGCAATCACGATGTGCCGCCCGCCTGCGCCCACAGGCATTGCCAGCAGAGCATCCACCATCGCGTCCAGCGCGCGCGGATTGGAGTTGTAGCAGTCGTTGATCAGCCTCGCGCCGCGCCACTCCGTGACCTCGCCGCGCTTGTCGCCCGCTCGAAGCTCGCCGACCGCCCGCGCACAATCCTCGAGCGAAATTCCGCTGGCAACTCCCGCCGCAATCGCCGCCAGCGCATTGGGGACGTTGTGCCGGCCCAGCAGATGCAACTGCACGCTGGCGCGCTCGCCATTTGCCTCCACGATAAAGCGCACGCCCTCCGCGCCCGTCTCTGCAACCTCCACCGCTCGCACCGCCGCACACTCGCCCGTCCCATAGAACACGGCGCGCTCGCCCATTCCCTCGCCAAACTTTGCCACCCGCGCATCGTCGCAATTCAGGATCGCGATGCCGTCCCCGGGCGGGAGCGCTCGCACCAGCTCATACTTCGCGCGGGCGATACCCTCAATGCCGTCGGCAAAATGCTCCAGATGCACCGGCGCTACATTCGTCACCACCGCCCAGTCCGGCTCGGCAATCTCTGCGAGCGCGGTGATCTCCCCAGCGTGGTTCATGCCCATCTCCAGCACCGCGACCTCATGCTCCGGCTCCAGCCGCAACAGTTGCAGCGGCATCCCAAAAGCATTGTTCAGGTTCCCCTTCGACTTCAGCACGTTGAACCGCCCGCCCAGCACCTGCGCAACCGCCTCCTTCGTCGTCGTCTTGCCTGCCGAACCCGTTACGCCAATCACGCGCCGTCCCCAGTGCCGCCGCACCGCATGCGCCAGCTTCTGCAGGCTGTCCAGCACGCCGCAGCCATCGTGGTCGGGCACACGCAACAGCCTCGCCGCATCCACGGTCGCAGGCGCAAGCCACCGCTGACTCACCACTGCTGCAATCGCACCATTCGCGAGGGCGGCCTCAACATAGTCGTGCCCATCCAGCCGCTCCCCCTTCACCGCGAAGAAGAGCTCACCCGCCGCAATGGTGCGCGTGTCGATCGAGTAGCCCTGCGCAACTGAGTTTGAGGAAAAGTCTCCCTCGGCGTGCATCCAGTCCGCGATCTGGCCCAGCGTCAGCTTCATGCCATCTCCTGCAAAACTTTCTGCGCAACGGCAACGTCGTCAAACGGGACCGTGCCATCGCGCAGCACCTGCACCTTCTCATGTCCCTTGCCTGCAATCAACACAATATCTCCAGCGTGCGCAGCGCGGATCGCAATCCCAATCGCCGCCTCGCGGTCCGGCTCGACGATACACTCCGTCCCCGTCTCCCGCACGCCCGCAAGCGCTTCATGGATAATCGCCATCGGCTCTTCGCTGCGCGGATTGTCGCAGGTCAGCACCACCAGGTCGCTTCCCTCGCCCGCCGCGCGCCCCATCTTCGGCCGCTTTGTCTTGTCGCGGTCGCCGCCACAGCCGAACAGCGTGATCACCCGGCCCTGCTGCGTCGAAATCAATTCTCGCCCCAGCGAGATCACATTGCGCAACGCATCATCCGTATGCGCATAATCGACCACAACCGTAAATCCTGCCTCACGCGATCCCGGCACCACTTGGAACCGCCCCGGCGCCGGCTGCAGATGCGGCACAGCAGCTGCAATCTCGTCCAGCATCATCCCCCGCGCCATAGCAGCGCACATCGCCGCAAGCAGATTCGCAACATTGATGCGGCCATGCAGAGGTGAACGGATCGAAGCGCAGCCCCAGGACGTCCTCCAATCGAACAGAGCGCCGCTCGGGCTCAGATGCAGCTTCTCCGATCGGAACTCAGGACCCCATCCGTCTGCTGTTTCCTCTCCATAGCACCACACCTGGCATCCCGCTTCCAAGGCTAGATGTTCAAATCTCCGTCCACGCAGATCGTCCGCATTGATCACCGCCACACTCGGCGCCGGAGCCCCCACACCTTCAAACAGCTTTGCCTTCGCCGCCGCGTAGCGCTCCATCGTCCCGTGGTAGTCCAGATGGTCTTGCGTCAAGTTCGTAAAGATCGCCACATCCACCGGAATACCCCACACGCGCTCCTGGTCCAGCGCATGCGAGCTCATCTCCATCACCACCTCGGTCGCGCCCGCCCGCACGCCGTCGGCAAAGATCGCCAGCAGATCGCTCGCCTCCGGCGTCGTATGCTCACTCGGCCGCACCTCGTCGCCAATTCTCGTCTCAATCGTCCCGATCAGCACGCACTTGCGCCCCGCGCTGCGCAGTAACTGTTCCAGCAGATACGCCGTCGTCGTCTTGCCGTTGGTCCCCGTAACCGCGCTGACCTTCAGCTTTCGTTCCGGATGCCCAAGCACCGCCGCGGCAAGCTGCGCCAGCGCGCGCCTCCCATGCTCTACCCGCGCAACCGCCAACTCCGGCCGCTCACGTCGCAATCGCGCATAGGTTTCCGCTGAATCCGTCAGAATCGCCGCCGCACCCTGCGCAATCGCCGCATCCACATAGCGATTGCCGTCCGTCGTGCCGCCGCGCATCGCGACAAACGCCGCACCAGCACTCACACGCCGCGAGTCATATTCCACGCGCGCAATCTCTTGAGCCGCGCCCGCATGGGCTGCGCCTGCAGATTCGATGACCTCGACCTCTTTCAGCGCATCCGCCCACTGCATGGCTTCGATTTTATGTCCTGAGTAACGAACAGCTCAGCGCGCGAAGCGCACCACAACCTCAGTGCCGGCCGGCACCATCGTCCCGGCGGCAGGGGCCTGGTCACGCGCCAGTCCACTGCCCAGCGGCTGCACGCGCAGTCCCAGGTTCGATGCCGTCTGCACCACCTCACGCAACGCAACGCCTGTAAACGATGGCACAGCGACACGTTTGCCCGCATCCACCACGACTGCGCCGTTGCCGCGGGTCTGCACCGCAGGCGCAACGGCGTTCGCGCGCACTGTCGCACTGCCGCCATCGGCGCCGCTCTCCGCGCTGAATGCCGCCAGCACCTTCTTCGGAAGCATGGCAAATACGCGCGGCTGCTTCGCCGACGGCGCGGTATCGTTCACCGCCGCAGCAGATGCCTGAGACTGTGCCGTCACGGTAGCACCCGCCCCAGCCGCATTGGCCGCTGCCTGGCGCAGCGGATCGTCCGCCGGCAAGTTGTTCACCTGGTCGAACATGGCATTCAGATCGGCGATATTCTCGCTGGGCGCGTCCTCATCGGGCTTCGGCTTCGCCACCGCCGCCAGCTCCTTCTGCGTCTTCAGCGGCTGGTCATGCGGCACACCCAGATACTCCAATACCTGCTGCGCAATCTCATGGAAGACCGGCGCCGAGGTCTCCGCACCGTACCGGCTGCCCACCGTCGGGTTGTCGATCACCACGGCAATCGACACCACCGGCGAACTGACCGGAGCAAAACCCGCAAAGCTCGCCACCAGATTGGTGTGCGAATACGTGTGCGTCACAGGATCGACCTTCTGCGCCGTGCCGGTCTTGCCGCCTGCGCTGTAGCCGTTCAGCGCCGCATTCCGGCCCGTTCCCTCCGTCACGATGCCCTGCATCATGCTGCGCATCTTCGCCGCGGTCAGCTCTGTGATTACGCGGTGCGCGCCATCCGGCAATGGCGATGGCAGCTCATTCTCCGGATGGAATGCCGCCGGCTTCAGGTGCGCGCCGCCCTGGTCGGCGGATTGCAACAGCACATGCGGCGGCATGTAGACGCCGCCATTCGCAATCGCGCTCACCATCGTAACCAGTTGCACCGGCGTCACGCCTATCTCCTGCCCGATCGCCAACGAAAGAATGCTGGTCGCGCCCCACTTGTTCGGACTGCGCAGCAGACCGCGCGTCTCGCTGGGCAGCTCAATGCCCGTGCGCTGCCCAAAGCCGAAGCCGCGAATGTATTTGTAGAAAGTGTCCGCCCCAACCTTCAGCGCCATCTTCGCGGCACCAACGTCGCTCGAATGCTCCAGCGCATACTGCACCGTCACCGCGCCGAAGTGGTCCGTCTTGTCATCGTGCAGCGTCCGGCCATACATCGTCATCGCGCCGTTCTGGCAGTCGACAATGTCTGTCGGCTCCACGTGCGCCGCGTCCAGCGCTGTGGCATACGTCACCAGCTTGAAGGTCGAGCCCGGCTCATACACGTCGCTCACCGCAAGGTCCTGTAGCGAGCCCGCCTGGATGTGCCGCGCATCGTTGGGATTGAAGCGCGGCGAAACCGCGAGAGCTAGTATCTGCCCCGTGTGCGGGTCCTGCACCACCACCGTGCCGTGCAGTGCCTTCATCTTCGCCACCTGCGCGTCCAGCGCGCGCTCGGCCATGTACTGGATGTTGGCGTCGATCGACAGCACCAGGTCTTCGCCCGGCATGGGCTCGCTCTTCACGCTGCCCATCACATGGCGCTTTGCGTCCACCGCGGTCAGCATGTGGCCGGGCTCGCCGTGCATCTCGTCGTCAAACTGCTGCTCCAGCCCGCCCAGGCCGTTATCGTCCGTGCCCACATAACCCAGCACCTGCGCGGCCAGGTCGCCGTCGGGATAAAAGCGCTTGAACTCCTTCTGGAAGCCGACGCCTTTAAGGTTCAGCTCACGCACCCGCTGGGCAGTCGCCGCGTCCACGCGGCGCGCCACCCATGCAAAGTTGCGCGAGTCATTGAACCGCGCCAGCATCTGCTGCCGGCTGGTGAAGTTGTCCTGCGCATCCGTGTGCACGATGCTCGCCAGCATCTGCGCCGCCTCGGCGCGGTTGTCGCCCAGCTCCGACGGCACCGCGTAGATCGAATCGACCGACACCGTCATCGCCAGTTCGCGCAGGTTGCGGTCATACAGCACGCCGCGCTGCGGAGCCACGTCGAACGTCCGCTGCTGCTGCCGCTGTGCCCGCTGCATCCACTCGGAGTGCTCGACTACCTGCAGCCAGATCAGCCGCCCGCCGATCACCGCCACCCAGCCGGCAAAGAACACCGCCACCCACGCGAACCGCATCTTGCGGATCGGCGCGGTAAGCGTATTGCGGGAGGGCTGGCGCGAGGGCGGATTCATAAACTGGTTCTCACTTGCGGGTTGTCAGTTCACAGTCTGGGGGAGGGCCGCTTCCATCGAACAATTCCGCGCTGACAATTGAGAACTGACAACCGTGTACTTATTGCGCCGGCAGCGCCGGAGCGTTCGCCTGCGCCAGCACCGGGCCATTGTTCGCCAGCGTGCCATCGGGCCGGACCACCTGCCCCGGCTGCGGCTCGTTCAATCCAAGCTGTTCGGCGATCACGCTGATGCGCCCCGGATCGGAGAGCTGTGCCTCATTCAGCCGAAGCTGGCGGTTCTGCTCGCGCAACCGCTCCACCTGCGTCTTCTGCGCCTCAATCTGGTAACCAACTTCGATCGCCGAAAGATGCTGCCACACATACACCATCACCAGCAGGAAAAGCACGCTCATCACCGTGGAAAAGCTGCGCATCTCACGCCGGCGCTCTGGATCGTCCGCCTTCACGATGCGCGTGTTGTCGATGTGCTTGGCGAAGAAGACTTCCGGCGTCGGCCCGCGGCGCGCACGGCGCTGCAGATCGAACAGCTCGCGGTTGCGCTGTGTTCGCGCCTGGGTCACACCCATTCCAAAATGTCCCGCCATCGCCGCTGTTGCCATCGCCTCCTCCTTTCAGGCTATCGCCTGCCTTTGTGCATCTCCGGGCTGCTTCTCCCGTACTTGCCTGTACCCTGTCTCCCGGTCCCTGTGCCCTGCCGTTCCGCCGCCCGCATCTTTGCGCTACGCGATCGCGGGTTGCGCCGTTCTTCTTCTTCACTCGCCGTCACCGGCTTCTTCGTCAATACCTCATAAATCCCATCGCGCCCGCCGTCACGCAGCGCATCTTTCACCAGCCGGTCCTCCAGCGAGTGGAAGCTGATCACCACCAGCCTTCCGCCCGGCTTCAGCAGAGATGGCGCGCTCTCCAGCAGCGTCCTGATCTCGCCCAGCTCATCGTTCACTCGAATTCGAAGCGCCTGAAAGGTCCGTGTCGCCGGATGGATCTTGTCGCCTTTCATTGAAGGGGCCGCGGCCGATATAACCCTCGCAAGTTCTGCGGTTGTTGCTATCGGCCGGGCCCTCACAATGGCTCTGGCGATTCTCCGCGACCTCCTTTCCTCTCCGAATTCGTAAATCAGATCGGCGAGCTCGTTTTCGTCGATCCGATTTACCACTTGTTCGGCCGTCAGCCCCTCACGCGTATCCATCCGCATGTCCAGCGGGCCTTCCTGCCGGAAACTGAATCCTCTGTGCGCCTCATCCAACTGCAGGCTGCTCACTCCAAAGTCCGCCAGCAGACCGTCCAGGCTCGTCGGCGCAATCACCAACGCCGCCTGCGAAAACGCCCTCGGCACAAACTCCACCGCCGGCATCTGCCCGCCCAGCTCGCCGCGGACCTCGTCCATCCGCGCCTTCGCCAGCTCCAGGGCCACCGGGTCGCGATCGAAGCAGATCAACCTGCCCTGCGCTCCCAGCCTCCGCGCTATTCCGGCGGAGTGCCCTGCCAGCCCTACCGTAAGGTCAGCCACAACCCCACCAGGCCGCACATTCAGAAAGTCCAAAACTTCATCGAAAAGAACCGGCACATGCTGCGGCTTTTCCATTACTCCGCCTCAGTGCTGCCCCTGGGGGCCGTCTCTTTACAAACCCGGAATCGCCAGCGAGTCCAGGTCTTCTCCCGTAAGCGGAGCCGCGGCAATCGTCGCCTGCGCCCGCTCATCGTTCATCACAACCAGCTTCGTGTTCTGGCCCAGTACCGCAACGTCGCCCTTCAGCGCCGCCTTCTCGCGCAGCAGTTGCGGCATCAGCAACCGCCCCTGCGCATCCATGTCCACCTGCTGGCCGTAGTAGTTCGTCACGTCCATCAGCCTCTGCTTCGCTGCACTCGAAGGCGCCTTGGCCAGCGCCTCCTCGATCTTTTCCCACTCTTTCAGCGGCCAGATCTCCGCCCGCTCCCCGTCCTTCGAGGTCACATAAAACTGCGGCCCGTACATCTCCAGCAGCAGCCCGCGGAACTTCTCCGGCAGCTTCAGCCTGCCTTTGGGGTCCACCGTCGCGGGTTGATTGCCTCGAAACATCCGTCGTACCTCGTGCCGGAATCAGCCTCGCCAGCCTTCCAAGTGGCTCTTAGGGGTACATTTGAGCTACAGAATCCTGGAAGCCAACACAATCCGACACTTTTTGCCACAAATTTCTACTTGGCAATCGTGACTGAGGGAACCTCTCTTGGCAAGCCCTAAATTCAATGGTTTGGCGAGATTTCCTGAGGATGCCTGTGCAAAACAGGACATCTAGGGCAATTATCTAAATCACACCTATATGTAGTGTTTTGCTCGGTGGTTCCCGCCCCATCCACCCCTTGCAGCCTCTTCCCGCATCTGGTAGGCGAACCAAAAGCGAAAGTGACGGCCACCGATACACCTGGAGGCAGATTCCCGTCCAGTCAAGGACGCTAACTCATACCTCGCACCCGCCCCGAACCTCGAACCTGGCGCTATTGCGCCCGCTTCATCCGCCGCACGCGCCTCAGCCACCAGAACAGATACGCCAGCACG
>DATCBR010000205.1:0-3057 GCA_036511765.1 Acidobacteriaceae bacterium
CGCAACTAGCCGCTGCAGCCGCGCCGTTGCGCAGCACCCCCAACACCGACCTCCCCTTCGGAGACCCAACATCCGCAACCCACCAGCCCGCCCATCCCCCCGAAGACGACGGCTGGCTCGACGCCCCCGAGCGCCACTCCCCTCCCCCGATCCTCTCCGCCCCCCACAGCGCGCACGTCTCCATGCCGGAACCACCACCAGCGCGCATTCCCACGCCTGCAGCTCGCCCAGCAGCCGAACTCCCCCCGATGCCCTCGCCCATGCAGGACATCGCCGCCCAGAACATCGCCTTCGGCAAGCGCGCCGACGCCGACATGCGCGCCGTCGCCATCGCCCCCAAGTCCGTCCGCGGCTACAAGCTCCCACCGAGCTCCCTCCTCTACCGCTCCGAAGAACGCGCCCAGGTCCGCGAGGATGAACTCCGTGAAGAAGCCCGAGTCCTCGTCGAGAAGTGCGCCGAGTTCGGCGTAGCCGGCAAAGTCGAGCAGATCAATCCTGGCCCAGTCGTCACCACCTTCGAGTTCCGCCCCGACGCCGGCGTAAAGTACTCCCGCGTCACCGGGCTCGCCGACGACCTCTGCCTCGCCATGGCCGCCGAATCCATCCTCATCGAGCGCATGCCCGGCAAATCCACCGTCGGAATCCAGGTCCCCAACCACGGCCGCGAAACCATCTGGCTCCGCGACGTAGTCGAGTGCGAAAGCTTCGCCCAATCCAAATCCCGCCTCGCTATCGCTCTCGGCAAAGACATCAGCGGTCGCATCGTCACCAGCGATCTCGCCTCGATGCCTCACGTCCTCATCGCCGGCTCCACAGGCTCCGGCAAATCCGTCGCCATCAACGCCATGATCATGAGCGTGCTCTTCAAGTCCACGCCCGAACAAGTCCGCATGATCCTCGTTGACCCCAAGCGCGTCGAGCTCGGCATGTACGAAGGCATTCCGCACCTCTTCACGCCCATCATTACCGAAGCCAAGCTCGCTGCAAATGCCTTGCGCAATGCGGTCCGCGAGATGGAGCGCCGCCTCAAGCTCCTCGCCGCCAACCACGTCCGCAACATCGACCAGTTCAACAAGCTCTTCGAAGGCGGCAGCGAATACCTCTTCGAGGACGTCAACCAGGAACCGCTTCCCTACATCATCATCATCATCGACGAGCTCGCCGACCTCATGATGCTCGATCGCGCCAACGTCGAAGAATCCATCACCCGCCTCGCCCAGATGGCCCGCGCCGTCGGCATCCATCTCGTCCTCGCCACCCAGCGCCCCTCGGTCGATGTCATCACCGGCCTCATCAAGGCCAACGTCCCCACCCGCATGAGCTTCCGCCTCGCCACCAAGGTCGACTCCCGCACCATCATCGACAGCAACGGTGCCGAAAGCCTCCTCGGCAAAGGCGACATGCTCTTCCTCCCACCCGGAACCAGCCGTCTCCAGCGCGTCCACGCACCCTTCGTCACCGAAAAGGAAATTTCCGCCGTCACCGAATTCTGGCGCGCCCAAGGCGAAGCCGAGTATGTCCACGGCTTCCTCGAAGGCCCCAAGGATGAGAAGTCCAGCGAAGGTGGCAGCGCCAACGATGGCGACGACAACGACGCCCTCTTCGACGACGCCGTTCGCCTCGTCTTCGAGTTCGGCAAAGCCTCCACATCGCTCCTGCAGCGCCGCCTCCGCATCGGCTACGGCCGCGCCGCCCACCTCATCGACATGATGGAGCACGACGGTCTCGTAGGCCCAGCCGACGGCTCCAAGCCCCGCGAAATCCTCAAGTCCCCCAGCTACTTCGCCGAAGTCGACGCCGCAATCAAGTAATTACTTCGCCGCGTTCGACCGCCGCAACCAACGCATCACTTCAGCACGCACGCGCTCGTAACGCGGTTCGCCGTTTGGGTAGCGCGTAATCGTCCCATGCGCCTTGCCCGTATACCAGTTCAGCGCAAAGTCCTTGATCGAAGCTGCGTTCGTAGCATCGTCGCCGATGTGGACTTCGCCACCCACCGCCAGAGCTCTGCGTGCGGCCTCCGCCGATTCCAGCGAAATATATTCCCTCACCCGACCATCCGGCCCAAAGTATTCGAAGTTGTAGCGAGTAAGCGAGCGTCCCACCGGCTCGTAGTACTCCCGCACAATCCAGTGCTCTCCCCGCACCTCAAACGAATCGATCACATCGCTCTCGCGCGCGCTGATACCAGGAGCCCCCCGCTGCCGAGCTCCACGCAGCAAAGCACGCTCACGGTCAAACTCTTCCCATCGCCCCAATGCCGCCTCGACGACCACCAGGTTCTTATGCGCCACCCAGAACTCCGGCTGCGCCGCCACCACCCGCCGGTACTCCAACTCTGCGGCCTCATACTCATGCAGCCCCAGCTCCGCGTCTCCCACGCCTTCTTCGCCGTCAACGCTATCCGGATGCGCCTTCGCATACGCCGCATACATCTCCTCGGCGCGCTGGTACTCCTTCGCCGCAAGCGCCTTTCGCGCCGCCACCAGCTCCGGCGGAACTGTTCTCTGTGCCTGCATCCCCGACCCACACGCGAGCACCATCACCGCGACAATCAGGCCCTGGCGCACCATCGCATTTCCGGCAATCATTCGTCTCAATCCGTTCTACCTATGCCTTCCCCGTCGCTTCGTGTGTCTGCTGGCAAGCGCTCCCAGCGCTGCAATCGCTGCCAGCAGCGCGATCCAGTACCTCTCCGGATTGCGTTCGTCGTAGGTCTTCGCATCCTTCCGCTGAACATAATCTCGATTCAGCACTTCCGGCCCCAGCACCGCCGCATGCGGCTTTGTCGCCCTCTTCGCCAGCGCATCAAGATCATAGTCGGATGCGCGCAGCCCTTCGTCACCATAGCGCAACGTATACGTTGACCCCGCCGCCGCATCGAAGCAGATCGTACGCTGCCGCATCTCCAGTTGGATCGCCTTGATCGGCAGCGGCGGCGCACTCCCATTCTCAATCTCAATCCTGACCGCCGCAGCCTCGCGCAGGTTGGACGCGATCACCGCGATCTGCGTCAGCTTCGCAGCGTGAATCTCCTCCTCCCCTCCGCGCGTCACC
>DATCBR010000206.1:0-4481 GCA_036511765.1 Acidobacteriaceae bacterium
CCATGTCCTGCGGCTCCAGGTCGAACCCGGTAGGCGAGAGCGGATTCGGCAGGCCTGCATTGGGATATGCCGAGATGGCCGCATTGGATTTTTCAGCAAGCTCCGCAAGAAACGGATACATCAGGTCGGGCCCAAGCGAACAGTTCAGGCCGATAGAGAGCGGCCTCGCATGTTGCATCGCAGTCCAGAAGGCCTCAATCGTCTGCGCGGAGATCATCGTCTCGCCGCCGCGGCCCACAGCAGCGGAGATCATGATCGGAAGCTCTGGCTTCTGCCCACCCGGTCGGCGGCCCTGCTCGTCGAACACCTCGCGGATGGCCACCAGTGCCGCCTTTGCGTTCAGCGAATCGAAGATTGTCTCCACAAGTAAAAGATCGGATCCGCCGGCGATCAGCGCCCTCACCTGCTCCGCATAGGCCTGCTTCACCTGGTCGAAGGTGACAACGCGGAAGCCGGGATCGTCAGCATCGGGCGAGTTGGAAAGTGAAACCGTGAGCGGTCCGATGGCGCCTGCGACGAAGCGCTGCCGGCCAGTGTCGTTGGCTATGCGGTCGGCCCACTCGCGGCACTGGCGTGCGGATTGCTCATTGATCTCCGCCGCGAGCGTCTGCAATGCGGGATCGTCGATCACTCTCTGGTAGAAGGCAGGGTCTTTGCGGCCGCCATGCTCGCGCGGGTCTTGGACAAAAAACTCGCTCTGCGCAATGCTCGTTGCGCCAAAGGTATTGGTCTCGATGATGTCCGCGCCGGCTTCGAGGAAGCGGCGATGAATGTCGCAGATCATCGCAGGCTGCGTAAGCGAGAAGAGATCGCCGTTGTTGAGCAGGTCTTTATCGGCATCCTTGAACCTCTCGCCGCGAATATCGGCTTCCTTCATCTCGTAGGTGCGGATGGTCGTTCCCATCGCGCCGTCGATAATGGCGATGCGGTCTTCAAGTATCTTCTGCAGCGGATGCTTCGAAGCGGCGGTCATGCGGGTGTCATCTCTTCCCTTTGCGCGCGAATCGCACGAACTGCTGTGCGGTCACGCCGCGACAGATACAAGATGCAGGGGAACGCGGACCGGATTCTCACGCCAGAGCAGCGGCCTCATCCTTGGCCGACGCAATAGCGTCCGGCATGGAAGGCGTCGGGACCAGCAGGTCCTCCTTGCGCATGACGAGGGTGGTAGCGTTCAGCGAGGCCAGCTCAAAGCCATGGCCGTGCGTGATGGCGTCCGTCGGGCAGGCCTCCACACAATAACCGCAGAAGATGCAGCGGTTGTAATCGATGTTGTAGACCTTGGCGAAGCGTTCGGACGAGGAGATGCGCTGCTCAGCGGTGTTGTCGGCGGCCTCGATGTAGATGCAGTTCGAAGGGCACGCCGCCGCGCACAAATAGCAGGCCACGCACTTCTCCAGGCCGTTCTCGTCGCGCTGCAACTGGTGCTTGCCGCGGAAACGCTCCTGAAACACCGCGCCGCGCAGCGGACCGGGGCCGTCAGGGTAGTTCTCCACCTCAGTGGGCTGGAACATCTCCCCGAGTGTGACACTCATCCCCTTGGCAATCGCTGCGACATTCTTTACAACAGACATACCTTGAGTATACAGCCGCTTACACGCGGTAAAGGCTCAGAAGGCGCTTCGCCACTTGGCAGCCATAGCGCCGATGTGGTTCACTTTCCGGCATGGCGAAGAACACATCTCGGCGCAACTTCCTCCGCACGGCCCCGGTGGCCGCGGCGGCCGGCTTTACCCTTGCAGACTCGCTTGCGGCGATGGCACAGGCTGGTGCAGCCTCGACCGTCCAGCAGGGCATGGAAGTAAACGCCGCGGCGCAGCCCATCAAGCTGTGGACCGACAAGGACCTGGGCGAGGCGATGAAGGCGCTGGACGCGAAGCCGGGGGACGACCGTCTGTATGACTCGAAGTCGATTCCGGTGCAAATTGTCCTGACGACCGAGAAGCACAAAAGCGCGCCGGAGTTCGAGTGGCACGAGGGCCGCGACCATATCGTGCAGATCATCGACGGCTCGACGCTGTATGAGGTGGGTGGCACTCCCACCGGCGCGCATATCAACCAGAAAGTGAGGACATCGGGCGAGTGGCTCGCTCCCAGCGCGACGGGCACCAAATCTATTCTGATGGTGAAGGGTGACATGCTGCTGATCCCGCGCGGCACGCTGCACAAGCGCTCCACCGAGGACAGCGTCACCTTCCTGCTGATCTCGAATCCCGCGCCGGCGAAGGCGTAGCACTTGCGTCCCTAGATCAAATCCTCAGGACTAACGGCCTTAAGTTTAGGAAACGTTTCCCGAAAAAAGCGCTTATCCCGCGTCAGCAGCCTGCTGGCACGCAATTGCGCATGGGCAGCGATCACGAAATCCGGCAAAATACGCATTCGGCTGCCACCGCGTCGCCTATATTGTCCGAAGAACTGCGCTGCAAGATAAGCTGTCGATTCGTCGACCGGATCCAATCGGCAATTGGACAGAGAAAAGAATTCATCGGCGGCGGCCCTCGATGGAAAATTCAATGCGACTTCGGCATAGACGATCATCGAGACGCAGATCGGTCCGGCAAGCCGTGCCGCACGGACCGCCCCGTTTCCGCTTTGGCTCGTGGTTTGACTGCCCGCAAGCAAATCGAGTATCACATTCGTGTCGAGCGCAGTGACAATCAATCGTGTGTACCTGGACCGCGTCCACGGATGTCATCGATATAGTCGTCTACGGATTTGTAGCCGCTCGCGAGGAATCGCTTGCGAAGAGATCCCGCATACTTTTTCATCGCCAGATCGAAGTTAGCCATCTCATCTTCCGGGCGCTTGGGCCTCAGAGTGACAACGGCGCCTTTGACTTCAAATTCAATCGCGGAGTTCTTGGCGAGTCTGAGATTGTCACGAATCGGCTTTGGAATGACCACCTGGCCGCGCTCCCCGAGTTTGGACTGGTATTTCATACCTCTAGTATGAAATGCCTTCTTTTGGAAGGCAAGCCCCAAGTTCTATTCAATCCCCAGCTTCTTCCAGAGCGCGTCGATCTTTGCAACGACTGCCGGGTCCTGCTTGAGCATCGGCGGCCAGGGGCGGGTGAACCCTTCGGCGGGCCACTTGCGTGTAGCATCAATCCCCATCTTGCTTCCGAAGTTGGGCAGGCGCGACGCGTGATCGAGAGAGTCGACCGGGCCGAGCGTGAACTGGATGTCGCGCTCAGGATCGATGTTGTTGGCCACGCGGAGAGTGACCTCGGCGAGGTCCTGTACGTCGCAGTCCTCATCCACCACGATGACGCATTTAGTGAACATGGCCTGGCCCATGGCCCAGATTCCGTTCATCACCTTTCGCGCGTGCCCGGCGTAGGACTTGCGGATGGAGACGATCATCAGGTTGTGAAAGACGGCCTCGGGCGGCAGGCAGACATCGACGATCTCCGGCAACGTGAGTTGCATCAGCGGCAGAAAGATGCGCTCGACGGCCTTGCCCATCCAGGCGTCCTCCATCGGCGGCTTGCCCACGATAGTGGCGGCGTAGATGGGGTCCTTGCGGTGCGTGATGCAGGTGACGTGAAAGACCGGGTACTCCTCCGGCATGGTGTAGAAGCCGGTGTGGTCGCCGAAGGGGCCTTCGGTGCGCAGCTCGGCAAGGTTCACATAGCCTTCGAGGACATACTCGGCGTGCGCAGGCACTTCAAGGTCGACGGTCTCGCACTTCACCAGCTCGACCGGCTTGCCGCGCAGAAATCCCGCAATCAGGAACTCCTCCACCTCTGGCGGCGCGGGGACGATGGCAGAGAAGGTAGTCGCCGGATCAGTCCCGATGGCGACCGCGACCTCCATGCGGCCGTCGCGGACCCTGGCCTGCGCGGTTTGCGCGATGGAAGCTGTGGAGGCTGCGGCGGTGGTGCCGCCGGCCGTGAGGGCCATCATGTCGACCGAGGCAGATTGTCCTTCAGCTCCCGCGCGGAGGCGGTCACGCAGATGCTCGGCGGCATTCTTCTGGCGCTGCCAGTGCATGCCTGTGGTCTGGCCGTCGTAGACCTGCATGCGATACATACCGACGTTGCGCTTCCCTGTTTTGGGGTCGCGGGTGACGACGCAGGGCAGTGTGATGAACGGTCCTCCATCCTGCGGCCATGTAGTCAACACGGGCAGTTTGCCCAGATCAATTCCCTTCCCGCCATCTTCCTTGCGGCGGTGGACCACTTCTTTGCAGGCGGCATCCTTGCGGTCAACAACCTTCGGAAAGAAGTTGCCGATCTCCGCGAGCTGGGGCAGCAGCTTCAGTTTGGATAAGAATCCCTGAGGCGTGGGTGGATGTAGCAACACACGGATGCGGTCGGCGATGGCGTCCAGCGAGTCGGTGTCGAGCGCGAGGTGCATGCGGCGCAGTGAGCCGAACTGGTTCATCAGGACGGTGGCGCCGGGAAAGCCGGAGACGTTCTCGAAGAGCAGTGCCGGCCCGCCGGCGTTTGCAGTGCCCTTGCCGAGCTTGGCGGTGCGGTC
>DATCBR010000207.1:0-5497 GCA_036511765.1 Acidobacteriaceae bacterium
GAAGTTCGGATCATCGTCCAGCGTTGCGAAAGCCACGATCGAATTGC
The DNA here is from genome assembly GCA_036511765.1 of Acidobacteriaceae bacterium. Taxonomy (GTDB): domain Bacteria; phylum Acidobacteriota; class Terriglobia; order Terriglobales; family Acidobacteriaceae; genus Edaphobacter. Next base: position 48 of record DATCBR010000207.1, read on the forward strand.
TCGACTTGTTGAGCACCCACGCATCCTTGATGCGAGTTGTACCTTGATGCGAGCTGATCGTCACACCGCGATCCAGTCCCGCGAAGCCGTGCGAACGATAGAGTGAAACGTGGCCCCACTTTGCATTGAGGCCGTCGACCCAGTCGAAGCGTCCGAAGGGGTTGGTAAGGCGGATGGCGAGGATGTTGAGGCCACCGGGGTCGGCGGCGTGGGTGAGGTCGCACTCGAAGGGCAGCTCCTCCATGATGGAGTAGCCGACGAGCTTGCGGTTGAGGTAGACCTCGGCGCGGAGGCGGGAGCCGCGGATGTGGAGGAAGATGCGTTTGCCCTGCATTTCCGCGGGGATATGGATTTCGCGGTGCCACCAGGAGATGCCGAAGTAGGCGCCGTTCTGGGGGATGTTGTCGTCGGCGGGCGGGACGGGGCCGGTTGCCGGGACAGCATACCGATACTCTTCCGACGTGTAGGGGCGGGGCTTGCCGTCGGCTCCCGCGCCGAACTGGCCCCAGAAATGCGCCTCGACGGTAGTGGGGAGGAGGACTTCTTTGCTGGTGCCGGGGGTGAGCGCGGACCAGCCGCCGGTGGGGGCGTTGGTAGGGAGAGGGCGGCCGCCGCCGTGGAGGACTCCGTCCTGCCAGTGCACGTCTTCGGGGAGGAAGATGTCGTCGTCCTGCCATTTGGCGGCACGGTCGAGCCAGAGGTGCCAGCCGTCGTCGGGGATGAGAATACCGTTTTCGGGGTAGGACTCTGTGTGGGGCACCTCCGTGAGCGCACTGAGTGCGGGGGCAAGCGTGGCGGCTGTGGCGGTCTGAAGAAAGGTGCGGCGCGAAAAGTTCGGCATGATTGGCACAGCAAGTCTAGCGTATCGCTGCTCAAAGAGAGGCTGGATGTAACGTCTATTATCTTGGTAAGGAATCAGCGAGAGCGGAGGAAGAATGTCGGAGAGCAACTTCAAAGATGAGGAGATTCAGGAAGAACGCCGAAAGATAGTTTCGCGATCTAAAAATATCGATTATGACAGGCTGGAACTAAAGCGAGCCCTGCGGAAGATCATCGAAAGCGGGACGCTACAGGATTTCGAGGCCAAGCTGATAGAGATCGGAAAGGGACCAGATACCGTCGAGGGTCAACAATTTCTGAAGTGGTTCCTCAGCGTGAGGGGATCGCGTCCGCGGTAGCGTGAATGCTTGCAATGACCTCCGCACGTTTGCCGGGAGTCATCATTGCAAGCTGCTCCTCAGTCAAATTGAACATTGCGTCAACGAGGGCATCAACTTCCTCTTCGGAAGTACGCTCTGCCAAATGCGGTTGCGCCAGAGTAGCCATGGTGCCTCCTTCGCCCGCGAAATGACCGCAGGTTACTAGCAAGATGCTAGCACTCAACAGTAAGTCGCCGCAATTATTCGCCGAGCATGAAGCGCTGGATGTGGTGGGCGCGGCCGGTGGCTCCTTCGCAGGAGATTAGGGTGGCGCACATTTTTGGGTTGCCCTTGGCGGCTTCGAACTTGCCGGGCATTCCGGTGAGGAAGCGCTTCAGGACTAGCTCGGTTTCGACGCCAATCACCGAGTCGTAGGGGCCGGACATGCCTACGTCGGTCTGGAAGGCGGTGCCGCCGGGGAGGATGCGGTCGTCTGAAGTCGGAATATGAGTATGGGTTCCTAAGACCGCCGTAACGCGGCCGTCGAGGTACCAGCCGAGGGCGACTTTTTCGCTGGTGGTTTCGGCGTGGATGTCGAGGATGATGACTTTCGCGGTAATTTGTGAGAGCAACTCGTCGGCCTTGCGGAAGGGGTCGTCGCAGGAGGACATGAAGACGCGGCCCTGCAGGTTGAGGACGGCGTACTCCTGCCCGGTGGGGAGCGCGCCCTGGTAGAAGCCGAAGCCGGGGGTGCCGACGGCGTAGTTCGCGGGGCGGAGGACGCGGCGGCCGCGGGAGTGGGAGCCGGCGGGGACCGTCATGTACTCGAAAATTTCCTTCTTGTCCCAGATGTGGTTGCCGGTGGTGATGACCTGCGCGCCCAGGTCGAACAGCTCCTCTGCGATGGACGGGGTGAGGCCAAAGCCGCCGGCTGCGTTCTCTCCGTTGATCACCAGCAGGTCGACTGCGTTCGACTCCATCACATGCGGCAGGTGGTCGCGCACGATCTTTCTTCCCGCCGAACCGAATACGTCTCCAACGAACAATATCTTCACTCGTTGAGGCTATCGCATTCGGCGCCTGCTATGAAACTTAGGCCACACTGGAGCGCGTGCTGAAGGCGGCTGTCCGGTGCAATCCCGTGGCCGGCTTTTCCGGTAGTCGGTGTAACCTCTCGTGTGGTAGTTTGCTCTGCATGGCACAAAGCGGTCGTTTCGCGTTAAGTCTTAAAATTTTGACGGTCCTGGCCTCAGAACCGGGCACGATGCACACCTCAGCGGAGATCGCCGGAGGCTTGAAAGAAAGCGCCGTAATGGTCCGTCGCTGCTTTCTTCTCCTGCATAAACAGGGACTGATCGAGCAGCGCAAAGGTCCCCACGGCGGCGCACGGCTGAAGCTTGCGCCCAAGCAGATCGGCCTTGGCGACGTCTACGTAGCCACCGAGAGCGACTGGCTGACGATGGACGACCCAGCTGTATCCCCCCTGATGAAACGCGTGCGTGAGGATGGGATGGGCGCGATGAATGAAACCACGCTGGCCCAGATGCTGAAGCGCATCCGAAAGGCCGGCGGCAAGAGCAATGGCAACGGTTCGCATAAGAACAGTCCGCACAAGAACGGCGCACACAAAAAGTAGCGCGGACAACCCCGCTACAAGGCCGCTTACTGCTCCTCCAGCTCTTTGCGGATCGTCGCCAATTCCTTCTTATGCTCCGGCGAAACCTTCGGATAGTTCATCTTCATCGCCTTCAGGGCGTCCACGACGATCTGCGAGACGATCAGCCGCGCGCTCTCCTTGTCGTCCGCCGGCACCGCGTACCACGGCGCGTGTGCGGTGCTGGTCGCCTCCAGACACTCCTCGAAGGTACGCTGGTAGTCCTTCCAGTACAGGCGTTCCTTGATGTCCGCTTCGCTGAACTTCCAGTTCTTCGCCGCATCGTCGATCCGCGCCAGGAAGCGCTTCTTCTGCTCTTCTTTGGAGAGGTGAAGAAATATCTTCACAATGCGCGTGTTGTTGCGGTAGAGGTGCTTCTCCATTTCGACGATGGAGTGGTAGCGCTGCTTCCAGAAGTCCTTATCCTTCGGATTCAGCCCCTCATTGCCGATGATCTCAGGGTGCACGCGCGTCACCAACACCTCCTCGTAGTAGCTGCGGTTGAAGATGCCGATCTTTCCCCGTCCGGGCAGCCTGGCCTCCGCCCGCCACAGGAAGTCATGCTCCAGCTCTTCCGCGCTGGGCTGCTTGAAGCTGGTCACCTCGCAGCCCTGCGGGTTTACGCCGCTCATCACATGGCGGATCGCGCCGTCCTTGCCCGACGCATCCATCCCCTGAAAGACCACCAATAGCGCGTACTCATTCGCGCCGTACAGCAACTGTTGCAGCTCATCCAACTGCTTTACGTGCTTTGCCAGGACCTCCTTGTACTCGTCCATGGTCTTGCAAATGACACAACTTGTCGGCCGCTTGTTCAGCTTTACCTTCTCGCCCTCGCGGACCAGAAAGCGCTTAATCTCAATCTTCATTGGTATTCATCTCCTGAGTGCGCGCACATCCATCCCGGAGACATTTGGGAACTGCAGGCTCCAGACTCACCATTGTATGGATGCGGAAATCTACTGCACCACCAGCGTCAGCCCTACGCTGCGCGACAGTCCTGCGCTGGAGGCCGCAACCGTAAGGTTATACGTGCCGCCCGGCGTCGGCGCCGCAGTCGTACCGCCTCCCAGGGACGTGGCAGGAATGATTCTGCTGGCGCTGCAACCTGTGAGTGCGCCGCACATGAAGATCGCTCCGCACAAGATCGCAGCAGTGCTTATGGCGCGCATCGCTTTCACACGCCGGCCCAATCCCGCCAATCCCGCCGGAAGCAGCAGGGCGAACCAGATCATCTGGCCTGCGCCCGCGAGAGCAGGAAACTCGACCTTCGCGCCGAGCACGCTGGTCGCAACGGTGACGGTGATCGCCGTCGTCCCGCCCAGCGCGGGATTCGACGGACTTACGGTGCATGTTGCATGCGGCGGCAGCGGCCCGCAGGTGAACGTGACCGTCCCCGGCAGCCCCGCGGCAGAACTCAACAGCAGAGAATATGCCGCGCTTGCGCCGGCTGAGATTGAGGCTGAGGTTGGCCCGCTCGCGGTCAGAGCGAAGTCCACGCCGGTGCCCGTCAGTTGCAATGTCTGCGGCGAGTTCGCCGCGCTGTCCGTCACCGTCAGTGTCCCAATGCGTGTGCCGGCGGCTGACGGCGCGAAGACCAGCTGCATCGTGCAGGCCGAGCCTGCAGCGAGATTCACGCCGCACGTCTCCGCGGTGATCGCAAAATCGCCGGTCGCGGCGATACTCGCGATCGCGAGTGGCGCGCCGCCGTTGTTGCTCAGCGTAATTGTCTGTGCAGGACTTGCCTGACTTACGGCTACGGTGCCGAAGCTCACCGGCGATACAGGCGCGAGCGATGCGCCCGGCGGGGCAAGGCCTGTCCCGCTCAGGCCTACGGTCTGGCTGCGGAACTGGTCGGTCACGGTGAGCACACCGGTGCGTGCGCCCAACGCGGTTGGAACGAATGTCACCTGAATGGCGCAACTGGAATGCCCCGCAAGCGATGCGCCGCATCCGTTCACTACGGTGAAGTCGCCTGTCGTCTGGGCCGCGATCAACGTCAGCGGGACGTCCCCCGAATTGGAAAGCGTTACCGTCTGCACCGCGCTCGCCGTATTCAACTGCTGCGCTGCGAAGATGAGGCTGGGGGGCGTCAGGGAGTCGGTCGCCGCCGTCTGTCCCATACCGCTCAGTGCGGCGGTCTGCGTCCCCGCGCTGTCCGTAATGCTGAAGGTCCCCGTTCGCGTTCCGGATGCAGTCGGCGCAAACGCCACGCCTACCGTGCAGCCGGTGTTTGGTGCAAGCGTCACGCCGCAGGTGTTCGCCGTAATCGCAAAATCTCCCGTTAGTACCGGCAACTGCAGCACTACGTTAACGCCGCCAGTATTTGAGATGGTGATGTTCTGCGGCGAACTGGTCGTGCCGAGGTTCGTCGCGGGAAATGTAACCGAAACAGGATTCAATACCACCGCACCGGGTGGTAGACCTGTCCCGCTGAGCTGCGCCGTTGCCTGGCCGCCGGCCACATTGCCATAGACCGTCAGCAAGCCTGTTCGCGTACCTGTGGCGCTGGGCAGAAATACTACGTTTACCGTGCAGCTCGCATTGGTCGCCACGCCGCCGCTGGCACCCACACAGTTGTCAGTCTCGCTGAAGTCACCGGAGGCCGAAATCTGCGTTACGTTCAGCGTGGCATTACCGGAATTTGTAACCACAAT
>DATCBR010000208.1:0-2795 GCA_036511765.1 Acidobacteriaceae bacterium
CCTGGGGCAGACCCCTGGCGGCGAGTTGTGCGTAGGCGAGGCCGAACTCTCGATCGCCCGCTGGAAATGGGCCTACGGTAACGAGCTCGTTGTTGTTGGTGGTTGTTGATGCGGCGTGGGCTGGGCGGGTTTCGATGTCGTGATCGGTGACTTGATCGTGGGAGATATCGACGGTGGTGCGGGAGGGCATGTGGCAGGTTGCGCAGTCCTGCTCCTCGGGATGGTGGGTCGCCATTTTGGGGCTGGTGTGGCAGGTGAGACAACGCGCGCGGAAGTATTGGACGCGGTCGGCGGGCGCGGGATCGTAGTGCGGATCGTGGCAGGTGGTGCAGGTGAGCTTGTCGCCGACCGCACGCTTGCAGGCGCTGTTGAGGAGGGCTTCGTACTGGCTTACGGCGCGGTTGCCTCCTGTGGCCTGACTGGCTTTGACGAAGTAGACGGCGATGTCTGCTAGGTTGTCGCCGGGCACGAACTGGGCGAGGGAGCGGCCAGGTCGATAGACCACGGCTTCGCCTTCGAGATGGCATTGGATGCAGGCGCTGTCGCGCTGCATGGGAGCGAAGTTCGCGGGGTTCGCGATGGGGCCGTGGCCGTGCTGCGCGAGATGCTGCGTGGGGTCGCCGTGGCAGGCGCTGCAGCCGATTCCTCCCTGGCGAAAGGGCGGGCCGGGGTAGCGGTTGCTCGCTGTGATCTCCGAGGGCTGGACGTTGGTGACGTGGCAGTGGAGGCAGTTGGGATCGGTGGGGAGGGGCGCGGGCATGTGGGTCGCGTCGGCGAAGGCGGGGGCCATCTCCCATGCGTTTCGCTGCGTGTAGTAGTTGATGGGGAGCTCGAACCACTGGCCGTTCTGCTGGTAGAGGTAGGTGCGACCCTGGGCGGCTGAGCCGATGAAATATTCGAGGCGTCGCTCTCCGGAGAGTGCGCCGCGGGGATCGTTTGCGTTGCGGCTGTAGGACATCCGGGCAGAGCCGTCGCGCTGAAATACGTTGTAGTCGACGCCGGAGAGTTGGTGATGGAAACTGCCGGGGATGAGGCCGTCGGTGGCCAGGCCGCTGCCGCGGGCCATCTGGGTTTGCTCGTATTGGTCGTAGATTTTCTGGTGGCAGGAAGCGCATACGGCATCGGGGTGATCGAGTGGAGGGACGGAGGCTTCGGAGGCGTAGACAGGTGCGGAGGGGTGGGGTTGTGCGGCCATCCAGAGCAAGGAGAGGGCGGAGGTGACGAGGAGGGTGGCGGCGAAAAATGTGCGGTGAGGCCGCGAACGAAATTTTTCGGTCATCGCATTTTCCTTGCCAGGAATTCTTCGTCAGGGTTGCGGTGCGGTGAGGTCGGCGGCTAGTTTGCGTTCGGCTGCGGCCTCGTCTGTTTTGCCTTGACGAGTGTAGGCCTCGGCGAGCAGGCGGTGGGGCTCGGCGAGGGTTGGGTCGGCTTGGACTGCTGTGTTGAGCTGCAAGATTGCTTCAGGAAGTTTGTTCTGATCTAGCAGGACGCGACCGCTCTTGAGGGCGAAGGAGGCGCGTTGGCGGTTGTTGGCGGCGCGGCTGAGGTCGGCGGCGATCTTGCGTTCGGCTGCGGCTTCGGATCGCTTGCCAGCTTCCATGTCGAGAGCTGCGATCTGGATGTGCAGGCTGGGCTGATCGGGCTCGAGTACGACGGCGCGGGTGAGAGCGTCGAGAGCACCGGCGTGGTCGTCGGAGTCCTTGAGGACGCTGCCGAGGATGGCCCAGGCGTCGCCGTTGGTTGGCTGCAGTGCGGCTGCGCGTTTGAGCTGCGTGATGGCGTCGGGGAATCGTCCCTGCTGCATGTAGAGGACCCCGAGGGTGAAGGGCGGATCGGGGAGGGTGGAATCGAGTTGCTCGGCTCGCTCGAACTCCGGAACGGCGGCGGTGAGATTGTCTTTGAGCTTGAGGGCCAGGCCGAGATTGTAGTGGAGATGGGCGCTGTTGGGCTCGAGGAGAAGACCGGCGCGGAACTGTTCCATGGCGTGGTCGAGGTCGGATTGCTGGAGGTAGGCGACACCGAAATCCTCGCGCAGGGTTGCGGTGTCCGGGCCTAGTTCGAGCGCACGCTTGTAGAGAGGGAGAGCGTCGGTGGCGTCTCCGGTCTGGACGCGGGCGAGCGCGTAGTTGGTGAGCGCAGCGCTGCTGGAGGCTGAGGTTGAAGCGGTCGGGGCGGTGGTGGCAGCGTCGAAGATGGGCAGCGAACCTTTGGCATCGCCGCTGGCTTGCAAGGCGAGCGCTAGAGCGTAGAGAGCATCGGGCGAGGTCGCGGGGGTGCGGAGCTGCACGGCGAGATGAAGATGCGTGAGAGCTTCGGCATCCTGATGGATTGCAGAGAGCGCCTTGCCGAGCTGCAACTGCGCGGCGAAGCTGGAAGGCATTGCGGTGACGGCGAGGCTGAGAGGTGCGATGGCTGCATCGGCCTGATTGAGGGAGAGGAGCGCCGTGCCGAGGTGATACTGCGCCTGTGCAAGCGAGGGATCGGCGGAGACGGCGTGCTGGAAGTAAGGCAACGCGTCTTCGAGATGACCGGACTGAGCGATGAGGGTTCCGAGGGCATCGTTGAGCGGTGGGGAGTCGGGTGATCGGGCGAGCGCGGAGGAGAGCTGCTGCTCGGCGGCTGCGATGTCTCCGGTGGCAGCGAGCGCGGTGGCGAAGGAGAGGGCGTCGGCGTCAGAGAGCGGGGAAGGCTGCGGGCCTCCGAGGGCGGTGCGGAAGAGGTCGACGGCTTCCGCATTATGGCCGAGGGCGGCTTGCTCGCGGGCGAGGGCCAGCGGCGTGTCCGAGACGGTCAAC
>DATCBR010000209.1:0-2226 GCA_036511765.1 Acidobacteriaceae bacterium
TTATCCGGCACACTGCCCTGCGGAGTCCGGACTTTCCTCCCCCTCCCAACGCCGAAACGTGAGAGGCAGCGATCGCCCAGCCGCCTGCAAGACTATTGTACGGGAGAGCCTTTTGCGCGACGACTCAACGTTGTCTCCGCCGCCTTCACGCTTATTGGTCATGCCGGAATCGCACCGTGATCGTGGTCGACACTGGAGTGGGTTTGCCATCCACCTGGTAGGGGCGATACCTCCAACGCCGCACCGCCGACTCCGCCGCATGACGCAGCAGATGGTGACCGCTGATCACCTGTGTCCCGGAGACCGCGCCAGTACGGGTGATCTCCGCGTGAAGCACGACGGGGCCATCCACATGCGCGATCTTTGCCAGGACCGGGAAATCCGGCCTGGGTGCGGAAAGCAGGTTACTCGCCATCACCGCAGCGGGAACGCTTGGGTGCAAGGGACGTACCGAGACCGAGGCTATTGCAGACCTGCCGGGCAGATCGCCTGCGATCATCGCATCCCGGTCGCGAGGCCGGGATGGCTCCGCTGGAACCTCAAAGGACGCGGGAGTGATCCTCGCGGATGGTGTTGCGGTCGCTGAACCACCCGAGACCTCGGGCGCTGCGCCGGCCGAAGACGAAGCTGCGGCAGGCGCCGTGGCCACCTCGGGCGGCATATTGGAGTGGGGCGGCGCAATGTAGTCGTCATACGCGGGCGGCTTGCTGGCCGCGGGCGGAGCTGGAGCCGCCTGCACTGCCGCAGTTGCAGATGCCATCCCTGGAGCAGGCTTCGCCATCTCCGGGTTCGCTGTTGCCGTGGTCGCCGCCTGCGCTTCACTTCGCACAGGACTGGAAGTGTTCGAAAGTCCGCGTGACAACAGCCCGAAGATCCCCATGACCAGCGCGGCAGCGATAGCGCACGACACGAGGGCTATGCGCATCGGCCGCTGCGGCGCCGGCATCGGCGGCTCTGCGTCGAACTCCCGCGGTGCGTCTTCTGCAGCCGCCAGCGGTATCGGAACAGCAGCAGCGGCAATGGGTGGGATTTGCGTGCGAGTCCGCGGCGCGTCATGCCCTGGCGCAGGCAAAGTTCGCGCCACATTGTGCACTGGCGCCGGCTGGCCCTGCTTGTCAGCCTCAACGGCAGCGGGCGGAGATGGGGGTAACGGGCGATCTTGCGTTCGCGCCGCAATCGCCGCCGGCTCCGGCGTGGCCACGCTCTGCACGATTGCTTCTTCCCGTAGACCTGCAACCTCCGCAGGTGTGCTCCATGGGGCCGAAGGAGCAGCGCGCTCTATCTCTTCGCTTCGTTCCGGTTCGACCTCTGAGACCTGGGCATGCTCTTGCCGCTTTTCCTGCACTACCTCTGCTTCATCCGGCAAACTGTCGCCGTCCATTCCAGCCAGCCGGCTGAAGACCGCTCTTGCGCGCCCGAATGGGATCACGTTGGCACGGGGATGAGTATCTGCCTCACCCGCCGGCTCGTGGACTGGTTGTATATGCTGCGTTTGCGCCTCCGCTTCGATCCTTGCCGCAGCCTCGCGAAGCTCCCGCGCTGCCTCCGCGCGGGAGGCATCGCCCTCCGGGTGCAGCCGCTCTTCGCCCACGGGCTCATTCCATGGCCGCCGCAGCGAGCCGTGCAAAAAGGTCAGCAACTGCCGCACTGGCTGCTGCAGCTCTTCACCGCCCGGATCCATGCGTGGGCCGGAGATCGCAATGGCGACGATCTCCAGCAGGTCCGTTCGCGGCATAGAGCCGCCTTCGCGCAGCACCATCGACCGCACCAGCGCAGCCACTTCCTCCGTCAATAACCCTGGAGTTTCCAGCCGCGCGCCCAGCGGCCCAATGTCCTCTGGCGAGCCGTAGTGCAGCCCGTGCATCGCAAACACATCGTGCAGCTCTTCGATGTACGGAGCAAAGCGGGTAGCGAGGTCGTCTGGACTCCACAGCGCAGGCATGGTGCCAAAGTTAGATGCGAGGATTCTCCGGCAGGGCTGTTTGCCCCGCCGATGGTGCAGGTTCTTCGCACTAGCTGCGCCAGTGGAGCGTGACCGGGCCGGAGATGGGATGGGCGCCTGTGCCGCTCAATCGCGCCTGCTTCAGCGCGAAGTACCACTTCGCCGGCTTGTCCGCATCGTCGATCAGCATCAGCGCCGGCCCGTAGCGCAGACCGGCGGCCTGCTCGACCATCGTCTGCTGGTCCTGGCGCAGGAAGATACCGCCAAAGAGCTTCAGCATCGGC
>DATCBR010000210.1:0-2524 GCA_036511765.1 Acidobacteriaceae bacterium
GCCCACCGCCCTCATGGTCGGCGAGCTCGCCAGCGCTATCCCCGAAGAAGGCGGATTCTACATCTGGGTCCGCCGAGCGCTCGGAAATTTCTGGGGATTCCAGGAGGCCTGGCTCTCCCTCGCCGCCAGTGTCTTCGACATGGCAATTTACCCCACCACCTTCGTCCTCTACCTCTCGCACCTGCTGCCCAGCCTGATGACCGGCCATCGCGGCCTCGCGCTCAAGCTCGCCATCGTCCTCGCCGCCACTCTCTGGAACCTCCGCGGCGCAAAGGCTGTCGGCGACGGCTCCGCAGGCATGATGTTCCTCTCGCTTTCACCCTTCGTCCTCCTCATCGCCTTCGCATTGTGGCGGACCGCGCACGGCGGAGTCGGCCTCCACGCCGCTGCAGCCTCCATGGGTCCCCGCGACATCGGCGGCGCCATCAGCGTCGCCATGTGGAACTACATGGGCTGGGACAACGCCAGCACCATCGCCCAGGAAGTCGACAACCCCCAGCGAAATTATCCGCGCGCCATGCTCGCCTCGGCGCTCATGGTGATGCTGGTCTACATGCTTCCGCTCGCCGCAGTGTGGGCCGCCGGAATCCCCGCCGACCGCTTCACCACCGGCGCCTGGATCGACGCCGCCAAGCTCCTCGCCGGCGGCTGGCTCGCCCTCGCCATCGTCCTCACCGGCGCAATGGACGGCCTCGGAACCTTCAGCGCCCTCACCCTCACCCTCACGCGCCTGCCCTACGTCCTCGCGCTCGACGGATACCTGCCCAAATTCCTCACCCCGCTCAACCGCCGCGGCGTCCCCTGGGTCAGCGTCCTGGCCTGCGCCATCGCCTGGGCCTGCGCACTCGGCCTCACCTTCGAGCGCCTCATTTCCATCGACCTCGTCCTCTACGGCGGCGCATTGATTCTGGAGTTCCTCGCCCTCATCCTCCTCCGCATCCGCGAGCCCGAACTCGACCGCCCCTTCCGCGTCCCCGGCGGCACCGCCGGAGCCATCGCTCTCGGCCTCGGCCCCACGGTCCTCATCGTCTTCGCCTGCTGGGCCGCGCGCTCCGAAACCGTACTCGGCATCAACGCGCTTTTATTCGCCGCATCGATCGCAATCGCGGGAGTCCTCTTCTATGCCGCCGCCGAAGTCTACCGCCGCACCCAAACCCCCACCCGCACCTGAACCCTATTTCCCGTCCTTCGCCTTCTTATCGAGGAACGACTGCTGCGCTCGCACAATCGTCTCCCGCGCAAACTCCGCATTGCGCCACCCGCGCACCTCCACCCGCTTGCCTTCGAGGTCCTTATAAATCGAAAAAAAGTGGGTAATCTCCTTCAAAATATGCGGATAAATATCCGAATATTCGAGCACATTGTCGTACCGCGGATTCCCGTCCCCCACGCACAGGATCTTCTCATCCCCCTCGCCCTGGTCGATCATGTCCAGCGCCCCGATCGGCCTGACGCTCTGCAGGCACCCCGGAAAGCTCGGCGTATCCACCAGCACCAGCACATCCAGCGGATCGCCATCATCCCCCAGCGTGCTGGGGATGAACCCATAGTCCCCCGGATAATGCACCGGCGAATACAAATTCCGATCCAGCCGAAACACATGCAGTTGCTTGTCGTACTCATACTTCGTAATGCCATCGAGCGGAATCTCGACAACGCAATTCACCAACTCGGGAGGGTTCTTGCCAACGGGCAGTTCAAGGTAATTCGGCATAAGCTTCTGCATCTCGTTTCGTCGTCTAAATGTAAAAGGTTTGCAATCCCGTCGTCGTCGAGGGGCGTACTGTCATTGTTCCTGCATCGCGATCATTGCAAAACCTGCGCTCTAACAGTCTACAATCACCGGTTTAAGGCCCCGTTCGGCACCCGCTCTCTAGCCCCATTGTGGGATGTCGTCGCTTCGGCTCGCGGCATCAAATAAACAGGGACGAAATATTTCGCGTTCACGACATCAGGACAGAAGTCCATGCTTCAGTTGCGTTACTTGGAGAGAACAATGCCAGAATCTACCTACCGCCGGAACCTTGTTCGGCTGACCTTGTTCTCTCTGGCAGCCCTGATTTCCGTTCCTGCCGCACGCGCTCAGGCCGATGCCACCGCCTCCCGGGGAGCAAGCATTTCGGCCTTCGGTGGCTATGCCTACTCGGCCCCCGATTTCGGCCCAAAGAAAAATTCCGGCGGTGTCCTCGGCGCCGACTACACACGCTACTTCGGCTGGCGAATCGCTCCGTCCTTCGAGCTCCGTGCCAACTACACCACCGGCCAGACCGTCACCGAAAAGTCGTTCCTTGCCGGGCCGCGCTTCCAGACCGACCTCCGCCGCTTCCACCCTTATGTCGACGCCCTTTTCGGCGGTGCTTCGATCGACTTTGCCGTCTCGCCCAATCCCGGGGTGCCCTCCTATACCCACGATTTCGCCTTCGCAAGTTCCTACGGTGCGGGCGTCGACATCGATCTCGTCCACCGCTTTCAGGCCAAAGTCGACTTCCAGCAGCAGTTCGAGAACTTCGGCCCCAACGGGACC
>DATCBR010000211.1:0-5722 GCA_036511765.1 Acidobacteriaceae bacterium
GCGTCTGCGCGGGATGAGCGTGTTGGTGCTGGAGCGCGGGCAGGCGATGCGCGGCGCTTCCTGGGCAGCGGGCGGGATGCTGGCAGTGGACGATCCGCAGAACCCGGTGGAGCTGATGGAGCTGGCGCGGCTGAGCGCGAGGCTGTATCCGGAATGGCTGCGAATGGTGGAGGAGTTGTCGGGTCTGCGCGTGCCGATGCGGACGCGGCAGGCTCTGCAGTGGGTCTCTGAAGAGAATGCGACCGCGAGCGAGGACGAGATTCGCGAGCTGGCGCCGGGGCTGCGGGCGCCGGATGGCGTGGGGTTCCGGCTGCTGGAGGAGGGCAGTGTCGATCCGCGGGACTTGTGCGTGGCGCTGCCCAAGGCGTTTGCGGCGGCGGGCGGAAGGCTGGTGGAGGGATGTGAGGTATTGGGCGTGGACTGCGCAATGGGCGCGGTGCGCGTGCGGACGGCGCTGGCGGAGTTTGAGGCAGAGAGGTTTGTGGAGTGTCGAGGTGCGTGGGCGGGTTGGGCGGGACAGGATGGGCGCGGGATTCCGGTTGAGCCGGTGAAGGGACAGATGGTGGAGCTCGAGTGCTCGCCGGAGCGGCTGCGGTGCGTGGTGCGTGCGCCGGGTGTGTACCTGATTCCGCGCGGCGATGGGCGTGTGACGGTGGGCTCGACGATTGAGCGGGTAGGGTTTGATCTCGAAGTGGATGAACGGGCGATTGCGGGACTGGTGCGGGCAGCTCGGGAGATTGTGCCGGAGCTGGAGCAGCAGGAGCCGTTGCAGTGCTGGGCGGGGTTGCGGCCGGGGACTCCGGATGGGCTGCCGGTGATGGGGCCGGCGTTGGATTTATGTGAGAAGAACGTTGGGCAGCGCCATTGGTTTGCGACCGGGCACTATCGCGATGGGATTCTGCTGGCTCCTGCGACTGCGCGCGTGATGGCGCAGGCCATCGCCGGCGAGCGACCAGATGTGGCGCTGGAGGCGTTTGCTCCGGAGCGGTTTGCGATGGCAAAAGGCGAAGGCGAGTAAGCGTTTCCCTTTTCGCGACCACGAAGCCAAAGATAAGTTCGATTATCGAACGAAGCTCCGGCCAGGTTGAAGAGGTCGCGCTGCAATCGCTTGTAGATTCCGTAATTTGCGCAGGCGGCGGTTTGTCACTTAGCTCTTGCCAATTGTTGTGCGGCGGGCATAGTATCCGTTTCGGTTTCGAGCAAAAAGTAACAAAACCAGGACCATAACCAGTTGCCAGTCCCCAGGACATCCACCGGGCTTTGTTTGCTTCGCGAACAGCCCCATCCCAGTTGTTGAAGGTGTGCCTTTCCCACAAGGGAGGGCTTTAAATTCCTGCGCTTTGGAGAGACAGACGATGGCATGGTACGCGTATTGCATTGCAGAACGGAACGCATTTCCGGAACTTTGCCGGCACCGCCGCCCGATGCCCTTTACGGGTGTGACAGGTTTGTTCGGGAACCAGATTTTCCTTTTTCCAGCAGGTGATTTGGCAGTGATTGTGTCGGAGCATTCCGACGAAGACTCGCGCAGGATGGACCAGGGGGCGCAGCGCGACCATGCGCGCGTGATCGCGGAGTGCTTCAAGCATTCGACGGTGCTGCCCTTCCGGTTCGGGACGGCGTTTGCGGACGACGATGCGCTGCGGCGCAGCGTGCGCTCCAACCAGCGGCACTTCACGGCGAATGTGGAGCGGTTGCGCGGGAAGGCGGAGATGCACCTGAAGGTAGTGGTGGACGATACGGCGGTGGGTTGCATCCAGCGCGACATGACGGTCGGCCAGCAGTACCTGAGCAGCCTGCGCGAGAGCGCGTCGCGGCAGCGCGAGCGGCAGTCGAAGGCGCGCGCGTTGAGCGTGCAGATGCATCGCATGTTCCTACCGCTGGCCGAGGAGATTACGTGCAAGCGGATGGAGAGCGGCAAGATGCTGCTGGACATCGCGCACCTGATCGACCATAAGACGGTGGAGCGGTACCAGAACAAGTATTCGTCGGCGACGTTGGAGCTGAAGGAGTGCCGGATGCAGTTGTCGGGGCCGTGGCCGCCGTATCACTTTGTGCAGCGCGGCAATAACGGCAACAGCGGCGCCGCGGCATAACGCCTACGCGCGGAAGAAGTCTTGCGAGAGCGCTCCCGAGGGGGAGCGCTTTTTGCAGCGGCGCGATCAGAAGATTCCAGAAAACGCCGCTGAAATATTGAAAAGCCGTGGGCCGATTTCTAAAATATTCAAAGTTTTTTTACTGCGAAGGTGGTGGAGGATTCAATCGTCGGAGTAGCAGCGCCCTTTAGGGCGCGGGAAAGCACGGTAATCAGGTTCTAAGGGCTTTAGCCTCGAGTATTGGGTATTCTGCATTTATGCGCATCGCAGAGCAGGAACTGCGCACCTACTTCGTCACGTTTTCCTCCGCTGGCCGGCGACGCATCTTCCAGGTCGAAACGAATGCAGCGCTCATGATGGCCATGATCGAGAGCTATCGGAATCAGGGCCGCTATCTTCTCCACGCGTTTGTTGTGATGCCGGACCATGTTCATGTCTTGATTACGCCTGCGCCGGATGTCTCTCTCGAAAAAGCAATTCAGTTTATGAAGGGAGGTTTTTCCTTCCGTCTCAAGAGTCGGTTCCCAATCTGGGAGCGGGGACATTTCGATAAGCGTACGCCCGACAAAGCGGCCTACGAAGCTTGCGTTACCTACATTCATCGCAACCCGGTTGAAGCACGGATGGTATCGAACGAAATGGAATATATGTTCTCGTCCGCAGCGTGTTCGTTGAATACGGATCCGATGCCGACTTGGTTTCGATAGGCCCGCGGCTAAAGCCGCGCTCGGACGGCGCCGGGTTGCCGCGCCCTAAAGGGCGCTGCTACTCCGAAGCCGAGGCCGTGAGGGGCATCGGTCGCTATATTGGATGGGATGGGTCTTTTCGGCAAGAAGAAGCTGAAGCAGGAGCATAAGGTGATGCTGCAGCATGAGCGTGCCGCGGGCGCGCTGGCGGCGGAGTATCACCGGGCGACGGTGGAGTGTCCGGAGCCGGAGCGGTGGAGCATGATCGACTCCATGACGGCCGAGGTGGAGGTGCTGGAGTTCCTGGCAACGCTGGTGACGACGACGAAGCCGAAGCTGGTGGTGGAGACGGGATCGTTTCTGGGCGTGTCGACGGAGTGGATCGCGAAGGGGCTGGAGCGCAATGGATTTGGGCGGGTGATCAGCTGCGAGTTTGACCCGGTGGTATATGAGAAGGCGAAGGCTCGGCTGGAGACGTCGCCGTGGCGGAAGTGGATGGAACTGCGCAATGAGTCGAGCCTGGAGATGAGGGTGGAGGGAACGATCGACCTGCTGTTTTCGGACTCGGATATGCCGATCCGTGAGGCGGAGGTAAAGCGGTTTCTGCCGCAGATGAACCCGAACGGCGTGATCCTGATGCATGATGCGAGTTCGCACCTGTTGGTGGTGCGCGAGGCGGCGAAGAAGATGGAGGCGGAGGGCCTGCTCTCCGTGGTGATGCTGCCGACGCCGCGCGGACTGGTGGTGGCGCAGCCGAAGCGGGGACGGGCGTAAGGACGTTGGAAAAGCAGATTCCTTCGCATTCGAGCGAAGCGCTCGAGCGCTGCGGAATGACAATTGAAGAAAAGCAAATACGGCGATTCTTCCCCTTCGCTGCGCTCAGGGTCAGAATGACAAGGCCGGAAGAGGGTTCAGGACGATGAAGGTGCTGGTGATTGGCGGAGGCGGGCGCGAACACGCAATTGTGTGGGCGCTGCGGCGTTCGAAGCGGGTGAGTGAAGTGGTTTGCGCGCCGGGGAATGCCGGGATTGCGGCGCTGGCACGGTGCGTGCCAGTGAGCGGAGGCGATCTGGATGCCATGGTGCGTGTGGCTGAGGCAGAGAAGCCGGAGCTTGTGGTGGTCGGGCCGGAGCTGCCATTGTCGCTGGGCCTGGTGGATGAGCTGGAACGGCGGGGTATGCGGGTGTTCGGCCCGACGAAGGCAGCGGCGCGGCTGGAGACGAGCAAGGCCTTCGCAAAGCAGTTCATGCAGCGGAACCAGATTCCGACCGCGGCGTACGCGGTGTGCACGACGCTCGATGAGGTGCGGAAAGAGCTCAAGCGCTTCAGCGTGCCTGTGGTGGTGAAGGCGGACGGTCTGGCGGCAGGCAAGGGCGTGGTGATTTGCGCGACGCATGAGGAGGCAGAGCAGGCAGCGGCGGAGATGTTCTCGGGCGCGCTGCTGGGGACGGCGGAGCGCGAGGTAGTGATCGAGGAGTTCCTGGAGGGCGAGGAGGTTTCGTACTTCGCGCTGTGCGATGGGAGACATGCGGTATCGCTGGCCGCGGCGCAGGACCACAAGCGAGTGGGCGAGGGCGATACCGGACCGAACACCGGCGGCATGGGCGCTTACACGGCAGATGGGCTGGTGAGCGCGGAGATGATGGAGTGGCTGCGGGTGAATATTGCGCAGCGAGTGGTGGATGAGATGGCGGCGGAGGATACGCCTTTCCAGGGAATCCTTTTCTGCGGCATGATGATGAGCCCGCGCGGGCCGATGGTGCTGGAGTTCAATACGCGCTTTGGCGATCCGGAGACAGAGGCGATCCTGGTGCGGCTGGAGACGGACATCGCGGAGATGTTCGGGGCGGCCATCGACGGCAGGGCGAATGAGGTCGCGGTGCGAATACGGGCAGGGGCGAGTGTATGCGTGATCGCAGCGAGCGGCGGGTATCCGGGGAAGTATGCGCAGGGGCTGCCGATTGCGGGGCTGGATGCGGCGGCGGCACATCAGGACGTGGTGGTGTTTCATGCGGGGACTGCGCTTTCAGAAGAGACCGGAACGGACGGTGCGGCGGTGACGGCTGGCGGGCGGGTGCTGGCGGTGACGGCGGTTGCGGATGCGAGTGGCCCTGCAATGAAAAGCGCCCTAGTCAAGGCGTATGGCGCAATGGCGAAGATCTCGTTTGAAGGGATGCAGTACCGGCGGGACATCGGCTGGCGGGCGTTGCGGGACGGGCTGTAAGAAATTCGCGCGACGTCCAGCGTCGCAGGCGCATCGAAAACCCGACAGTTTAACGGAGGAAAGATGGCGCAACCTGCACTGAGTGCGGAAGAGATGATGGCGTGGCTGGAGATGACGTCTGTGAAGTGGAAGGCGCTGATTGAGGCGAACCCACAGATATTGGCGATGCCGTGCGATGTGATGGGCGTTACGACTGCAGCAGAGTTATTGCAGCATATTGTGGCGGTGGAGTTGCGCTACGCTGAGCAACTGAGCGGGCAGCCGCCGACGGAGTACGCGCAGATCCCGTTCGAGTCGGCTGCGGCGATTTATGCGACGCATGAGCGCGCGGCAGCCATGGTGCGCGCGTTGCTCGCGAGTAACGTTGATTGGGACGAGGAGATCGAGTTCATGACGCGGTCGATGGGCAAGGCACGGGCGAAGCGGAAGTCGGTCCTGTTCCACTCGATACTGCACGCGGTGCGGCATTACGCGCAACTGGCCACGCTGGTGCGGCAGCACGGCGTAAAGCCGGACTGGCAGATGGACTATCTGATGATGGACCTGAAGCGGGTGTAGATTTCAGTTGCCGGCAGCCAGTTGCCAGGGAAAGCATTGCGCGCAAAGCTGAACGCCAGGAGATGCGGTCTAGCTGATGACGCGGCGGAGGAAGCCGCGGACGCCGGTAACGGTAAGCACGAAGCAGAAGAAGGACAGCATGACGACGATGATGCGGG
>DATCBR010000212.1:0-4151 GCA_036511765.1 Acidobacteriaceae bacterium
GCAAACTTCGGGATTCCGTGCAAACGGCTGCCAACCTACTTCTCGATGATCTCAGACTCAGGACAGCAAGAGGCGGTTCCGAAGCAGATTCAGGGGCCGGTATTCGTCAGCTCAGAAGAGACGGCAGGATCGTTCTGGGGGCCAACCAACTTTAATCCCTACCAGGAGTTTGCCGCGAGGCAACCCGCCCATGTGGTCGCGGGAGAGCTTCTTGAGTTTGATGGCGCCTTTGACGTAGCCAGGCTCGCCGCTGTCAGCCACTACATGACGGTCAGCCGACTGCTGCGCAGCGGCAAAACCGACGACGCTATAGCTCAGGCAGAGACTGCAGTAGCGCTGGATCCGAACTCGATGAGCGCGCACATGGCGCTGGCGAACGCTTATGCAGCGGCGCATCAACCCGCGGAGGGAACACAGGAGTTCAACGCGGCGAAGCAGTTGTATGAGGGCATACCCGCAGAGTTCGCGAAGACTGTGGGCGCTCCAGTGAATCCGCTGGCGCCACCTGGTCAGTAAAACGGGAGGCTTGCGAGTGCTCAGGATTGCGGGATGGCGACCGTGATGGGGTCCTGGTGGTAGAAGTCGATGGTGATGGAGGCGGATTTCCGCTGCTTCCAGGCGGCCTCGGTGAGGGAGTAATGCAGCATGACCATGCCTTCGGCGGTTGCACCGGGCGCGATCTCGATCTCGCGCAGCAGAGGCGGGCCGGACATGGATTTGAGCGAGGGAAGGGCCTCGTAGACGGATGCGAGGTCGTTCTTTTCGACGGCGCTGGTGGTGATATCGGTGGAGTCCTGCGTGGCGACGGCGCCGGTGAGGTCTTTGATGAAGAGCGGAATCCCGAGCTGGTCATGCACGCGGACGGTGGCGAGAACGTAGAGGTCGTCCTCAGAGGCATCGACGCGGCCGATGACCCTGGAGCCGTTTGAATATGAGGTATGCAGGGGTAGAAAAGACACGTGCGTGACTTGCGCGTCGACTGTGCGATGCGGGAGGAAGAAGTACACGAGCGCGAAGGCGATAGCCATGATCGTGATGACGACGACAGCAGGGACGAGGAAGTTGCGGCGCTCCGGCTGCGAGAAGGAGAGGTCTGGCATAGGGAATGACTGAGGGGATAAGGATAACAGTGGGGGAAAGACAAATGCGGGGGTCCCTCGACTTCGGCCGCTGCGCGTCCTTCGCTCGGGATGACGGCGATCCAATCTTTGTACGAGTGTGAGTGCGGCTCAGGCGGCGTGCGGGTCTTTGGGAGGAGGGATGCCGGTGAGGTCGTCTTTCTGCACCATGTACTCATCCATCAGCACGGCAACCAAAGCGGCGGTAGGCACGGCGACCAGCGCGCCGACGACACCGGCCAATGCAGTCCCGGCAATGAGCGCGATGAGTACGGCGAGACCCATGAGGTCAAGGCTGGAGCGCATGATGCGGGGCGTGAGGTAGGCGTTTTCGACGTTGACATAGATGGCATAGAAGAGAAAGACGCCGGCCATCTTGGACCAGGAATCGAGCGCCGCCACCGCCGCGACCAGCAGGATGGTGATGACGCCACCGGCGATGGGGATGATGTTCATGAGGCCCATGAGGACACCGAGGAGGAAGAAGTAGCGCACGTGGAGCATGCCGAAGGCGATGGTGGAGGAGATGCCAAGGATGAGCATCAGCAGCGCTTGGCCGAAGAGCCATTTGCTCATGCGGATTTCGGCCTTCTCCAGCGTGACAGCGAGGCGCAGCCGCCTCTCGACCGACAACAGCGACATGATCCAGGCGTAAGCGCGGTCGCCTTCCAGCATGAAATAGATGCAGAGCACGAAGGCGGTAAGGATGTCGAAGATGCGGGCGAGCCACAGCGGGAAGGAGGCGAACAGATAGGATGCGGTTGTGGAGATGGCGTCCTCGGCCTTGCTGGCGACCCCGTCGAAGCCGAACCGGTCCGCCATGGGGATGCCTCTGAGTTTGGCCTCGATCTCCGGGATACGCGCGGGAAGATCAGTCGCGAACTGACGAATGTCATGGATGACGGGCGGCAGGCAGAGGGTGAGAAAGAGGGTGACCGCAAGGCAGGTGGTGCCGAGCAGCGCAGCGATCGCAAGTCCGCGGGAGATGCGGCGGCCGCCGCGCAGCTCAAAGACCATGATGGAATTGACGACAGGCGTAAGCACCACGGCGAAGAGTCCGCTGACGTAGATCAGCAGGAGCACGTAGCGAAGCTGCCAGGCGAAGGCGAGCGCCAGCAGCACCCCAATGGTGAAGAGGATGTGGCTTCTGACGCTGGGCGGGCGCGGCTGCTCCCATGTTGGCGGTGCGGTGGCCAGGGTTGCTGTCCTTCCCTTGAGGAAAATGGCTGTTTCGGATTCTACAGAGTCGGATGCACAACAGACTGCCGCCGAAATAATCTAAATGCGGTCGATGGTCTTTTCCGCGAACTGTGACAGTATCTCCGCGACGGTCTGTTCGGTGGTAAGGTGCGCTGTCTGGACGGTGTGGTGCGCGAGGCGGCGATAGATTGGATGACGCATCTGGAAGCGGGCGGCAGCAACCTCGGGATCGGCGAAGACAGGACGCGAGTGGCGGAGAAGCTCGCCGGGAGCGGTGTCGCCGGGGGCCGAGGGCGGAATTTGAGCGATGGCCTGCGCCATGCAGCGGTCCATGAGCACGGAGAATGGCGCGTCGAGAAAGATGGTAGCTGTCCCCAGCGCTTGTTCGAGCAGCAGGCGGTTGGTAAGGGCCTCCGGCGCGCCACCGCCCAGCGCCAGCACGATGTGGTTGCGGCCCAGGGCCGCGGCCAGCTCCTGCGATTCCAGTTGGCGGAAGTGCTCTTCACCATGGGTGGCGAAGATGGCTGGTACGGTCATGCCGGAGCGAGCTTCAATCAGCGCATCGAGGTCGAAGAACTCCCAGCCGAGTCGGGCGGCCAGCAGGCGACCGACGGTGGTCTTACCGGCGCCCATGAAGCCGGCGAGGGCAAAGCGGCGATGGCAGGGATGCACGGGCATGGGATCGATCGGGTTGCTGGAAGAGGCGGCCAGGCTGTGGCGGCGTTCCTTTGCAACTGCTGCTTCGAGACTACAGTGCCGAATGCTGCACACAAAGCAAAACCGCGACCGTAGGCGGGTCGCGGCAGGTGCGGATGTTGAGGGTGAAATCTCGAAACCGCGCGTATGGTTTGGCTCCAGGGAATGCCGGCGTTATGCCTTCCCGTTGAGGTGCGGTGGTTCCTGAGGGTCGTCCTCATAGCCTATTTCACCGTTCTCCTCGCGAAGCTTGTTCTGGATGTTGGTCCAGACGGAGTCGCTGGGGTCCTCCACTGGGACGAGCAGACTGCGCGCGGTGTCGGCGATGGTTTCGAGATCGCGCACCAGAGCGAGGCAGTCTGGGTATTTCGTGAAGAGGTCTTCTAGGCGCGAATCTCCACTCACCTTGCCATCGGCATTGGCGAAGAGTTCGGGAAGGCGGCGCTCAAATTCTTCAAGGGTCAGATTTTTGAAGTCGATTTCGCCGGGGGGCGTCATTTGGCGACCTCCGCAATGCCTTCCGGCTGGGCGGGCACTGCCTCACGGAGCAGTTCGCGGAGCCTGAGACGGGCCTTGTGCAGTTGCGATTTGCTGTTTCCGGTGGAGCAGTCGAGCATGGTGGCAATTTCATTATGCTCGAAGCCTTCGACGTCGTGCAGGACAAAGACCATGCGGTAGCCCGGTGGTAACGAGGCTACAGCGCGCTCCAACGCAACGCGATCCACCGAACCGGCGAGGATAGGATCGTAGCTGCCAAAGTCGCGCTTGGGTGCGTCCTCTTCCGTGGGGTTGATGGTCTCCTCGAGCGAGACGAGGTTGAGCCCCTTTTTCCGAAGATGCATCAGTACAAGGTTGACCGTAAGACGGTGCAGCCAGGTAGAAAAGGCAGACTCGCCACGGAAGCTACCGAGCTTGCGGAAGAGGTGCAGGAAGGCTTCCTGGGTCATGTCTTCGGCTTCAGAGACATTGCCGAGCATGCGCAGGCAGAGGGTGTAAACGCGGCGCTTATGCAGGGTGTAGAGCTTGGAGAATGCCTCCGCGTCACCATTCTTCGCGGCTTCAATCGCTTCGGCTTCTCCGGCGATGGGTGGATTCCGCTTGAAGAGCCCTGGATTGGTTTTTGCGGGTGGTGCCTGC
>DATCBR010000213.1:0-4090 GCA_036511765.1 Acidobacteriaceae bacterium
GCCGGGTTCGAGTTGTACACGAACATCGCCTTCACCGGCGGGCCTTGATCTTCGGGTGGACCATTCACGGCGGCATCATCGTCGTGAGTAGGATTGCCCAGCTCCGTCAACGCATGCCCCAGCCGGCTCATGTTCACCGTCCGCGCTTCTCTTCCCAGCGGACTCGCCTTCATCAGCTCCGGCATCTCCAGCGCTCCGCCGTCCCACGGAAACGCCCCGCTGGTCGTGAGCTGCAACCCGCCGCCTGCATACTTCCACGCGCCTGTGATCAGCGGCAGCATTGCAACCGCCCGCACGGACGTCCCGCCATTCTCGCTGCGCTGGGTGCCGTAGTTCAGCCGGATGGCCGCTGGCCTGCTGCCTTCGCGCCCCGCCGTCGCATACTCCCGCGCCAGCCGCCGAATCGTCTCCGCCGCAATCCCCGTAATCTCCGCCGCCCGTTCCGGCGAGTGCTCCGCCTTCAATGCATGGGCGCGTAACTCTTCAGCGCCCGTTGTGCACGCGTCCATATAAGCGTGGTCTTCGAGACCCTCCGCGAAGATCACATGCATCATCGCCAGCGCCAGCATCCCGTCCGTCCCCGGCCGGATCGCCAGGTGCTCATCCGCCGCTGCGGCCGTGCGCGTGCGGTAGGGGTCGATCACCACCAGCCGCGCGCCCTTGCGCCGCGCCTCCTCAATAAACGGCCACAGGTGGATATTGTTGCCATGGATGTTCGCG
This sequence comes from Acidobacteriaceae bacterium, assembly GCA_036511765.1. Lineage (GTDB taxonomy): Bacteria > Acidobacteriota > Terriglobia > Terriglobales > Acidobacteriaceae > Edaphobacter. The sequence continues at coordinate 721 of DATCBR010000213.1, forward strand.
CCCCACGCGATCACCAGTCCCGCGTACGCAAAGTCCTCCGGCGCCGTCCCCAGCTTCGCGCCGTACACGCTCTTCAGCGCCACGCCGCCCGCCTCCGAACAGATCGTCCGCGCCAGTTGCGACCCGCCCAGCCGATGGAAGAACCGCCGGTCCATCGACCCGAACCCCAGCTTGCCGATCGTCCCCGCATAGCTGTACGGCAGGATGCTCTCCGGCCCCCACTCCGCCGCAATCGCCTTCAGCCGCGCCGCAATCTCATCCAGCGCCTCGTCCCACGTGACCCGCTCAAAATCCGGGTGCCCGCATGGCGCCAAATGTTCAGCATCCCCACTGCTGCCGTCATCCCGAGCGGAGCCGCTTAGCGGCGAAGTCGAGGGACCCCCGCATTTATCTTTTTCGAGTTCAGGCGGATTTGCGTTCCGGAGCGCCGCCCCCTTGGCCGCACCCTTCTTCCGTCGCATCGGATACAGGACGCGGTCCGGCGAATACACGCGGTCCAGATACTTCGCCACCTTGCCGCACAGAAATCCCTGCGTGATGGGATGAGCTGGATCGCCTGCGATCTTTACCGCGCGCTCACTCACCGCGCCGTCCGCGCCGGTCGTCGTCTCTACCGTCACCAGCACGCCGCACGAGTCCGGGCAGTCATGCGAGCACACCGCATGGACCACACGCGTCTCTGACGCTACATCAACGCCCGCACGCGCCTCAGCGATAGACATGGAGTGATTCTAGTCGTCGCAGCAACCAACAACCAGCAACGAACAACGATCAACTGCTCCTCACCGCACCGCCGCCATCGCCGCGCGGAACAGCCCCTCAAACTCTTCCTTCAACTCCGGCTGCTTCGCGAGCACGGCCTCCACAGCCTTCTCCGCCGCCGGCCGCGCATAGCCCAGGTTCACCATCGCGCTCAGAACATCGTCCGCAGTCGTTCCATGCGAGACCACCCCACCCGCAACCGGAGCCGTAGCCATGTCGTCCAGCTTGTCCTTCAGCTCCAGCACCACGCGCTCGGCGGTCTTCTTGCCGATCCCCGGAATTCTGGTCAGCGTCGCGTGGTCGCCTGCGCGGATCGCGCCCACCAGCCGCGCGGAATCGATCCCGCTCAGCACTGTGATCGCCAGCTTCGGGCCGATGCCGGAGATCGTCAGCAGCTTCTCGAACAGCCGCTTCTCCTCCGCCTCCGCAAACCCGAACAGCGCAATCTGGTCCTCGCGCACATGCGTGTGGATGTAAAGCCGCGCCTCGGCGCCCTCCGCCGGCAGCACGGTAAAGGTCGCCACGCTGATCGCGGCCTCGTAGCCCACGCCAGCACACTCCACAATCACCCGGTTCGGCGACTTCTCCACCAGCCGCCCGCGCAGCATCGCAATCATTCCGCCGATTGTACTGCCCGCTGTGCAAATCGCGCCCGGACCCGCAATTTGTAACTGAATCGCAACACTGTATTCATTCGCCCCTTACATGCCGGACACACACTCAATGAGGTTACTCAGCCCAACAACTGAACTTCCGCCTCAACGAAGGGGACCTCCCATATGTATTCACTTCGCTCCTGTTCCACGCGGGCCGCCGCGCGTGCCATCCTTTGCGTCACACTGGCGCTGCCTGTCGCCGCCACCGTCGCAACGCCGCTGCTCCATGCGCAAACAGCCGCATCCGTCACCGGCTCCGCTGTCGACAGCAAGGGCGCGGGCATCGCACATGCGAAGATCACCCTTCACACCACCGACAATAAGATCACCCGCAGCGCCGTCGCCGATGACATTGGCCGCTTTCAAATCAACGACGTGCCCCCCGGTAACTATGTCCTCGACGCGGACGCACCCGGCTTTGCGACCACGCACGAAGACAGCGTGACCGTCGCCGCCGGCAAGCCCACGGACCTGCCCGTTACCCTGCGCATCGGCAACCTGGAGCAGATGGTGGAGGTACAAGCGGATGCGTCCAGCTCGATCGCCGCTCAGCTCGCGCCCATGGACGCCCGTCTCGATGCCCGTTCCGCGCGCACCGAGATCACGCCGCATTTCATCGCGAACTACACCTCACCTACCGCCGACAACACCGAGATGATCTATTTCGCGCCGGGCACATTCTCCGTGAACCCCAATGGCAGCGGCCTCGGCGATTCCAAGAACTACTTCCGCGGCTTCAAAGACGGCAATTACGACATTACCTTCGACGGCATCCCCTACGAAGACACGAACGACCCCACGCACCACTCCTGGGCCTTCTTTCCAGCGCCCTTCATCGGCAGCATCGACTTCGACCGCTCGCCCGGCTCCGCCTCCACCACCGGGCCCACGCCCTTCGGCGGCTCGATCAACATGCTCTCGAAGACGCTCCGCCAGAGCCCGGACATCATCGGATCGGTCAGCTATGGCTCCTGGAACACGATTCTGACGGATGTTCAGGTCAATTCCGGCGCCCTCGGCGCGAATAAAAAGACCCACTTCCTCGCCGACTTCAACCATCTCACCTCGGACGGCTTCCAGACCTGGAACGCACAGATGCGTTCCGCCGGCGACCTCAAGGTGGAATACCGCTTCAACGATGAGAAGATCCTCACCGGCTATAGCGGCGTCGGTCTGCTCGACACCAACACTCCCAACACCAAAGGCCCCACACGCACGCAGTATCTGGCGCAATACAACTATCTGCTACAGCACACCGACCCCACCCGCTCGGACTATTCGGGTTACAACTACTACCACATCCCCTCGGACTTCGAATATATCGGCTTCATCATGCCGCTCGGCGACGGATGGCACGTCGACACCAAGCAGTACACCTACAGCTACTACAACCAGCAGAATTACGCGTCGGGCTCGGCGCCTATCACCCTCGCCAATTGCGAACCCAATGGCGTCGTAGCGAAGAGCTGCGGGGTCGACAAGCTGAACAGCTACCGCAAGTACGGTGACATCACCACCGTCAGCCAGGTATCGAAGTTCGGCATCTTCCGGACCGGCCTCTGGTATGAGTGGGCGACTACCTCACGCCACCAGATTCCTCAGAATCCCATCACAACCCATGACAATGCTGTGCCGAACTTCAACGAGAAGTTCATCACCAACAGCTATCAGCCCTTTGCCGAGTACGAGTGGCACCCCAACCTTAAACTCACCGTCACCGGCGGCGCGAAGTTCTCCCGCTACACCTTCGCGCTGCAGCAGTTCTCTGATAACGGAGGGGTGGTCGGCACTCTTCCTGCAGGACAGACCGCCGTCTACCACAACGCCTCTTTCAATACCGTCCTGCCTTCGGCTGATGTGAACTACCGCTTCCGCGGCAACTGGTCGGCCTACGCCCAGTTTGGCACGGGCAGCCTCATTCCTCCGTCCAGCGTCTTCGACGTTCCCAACAT
>DATCBR010000214.1:0-4194 GCA_036511765.1 Acidobacteriaceae bacterium
CACCGCAAAGGCCAGTATGAGATGGCCCGCGCCATCGAGCAGTCCTTCGCCGACAAGCGCCACCTCATCGTCGAGGCCGGCACCGGCACCGGCAAGACCCTCGCCTACCTGCTCCCCGCCCTCCGCCTCGCGCGCGAGCGCAACCAGCGCATCATCATCTCCACCGGCACCAAGAACCTCCAGGAGCAGCTCTTCTTCAAGGACGTTCCCTTCCTCGAGTCCGTCCTCGGCCCGCTGAAGGTCAGCTACATGAAGGGCCGCGCCAACTACCTCTGCAAGCACAAGCTCTATGCGCTCCGAGATACACCAATTCTCTCGGGGCTAGACGAGATCAATCAGTTCAACGCCATCGCCCAATGGGAGAAGACTACCCTCACCGGCGACCGCGCCGAAGTCTCCGGCCTGCCCGAAAACTCCGCCCTCTGGCCCAAGCTCGACGCACGCGGCGAGGCCTGCCTCGGCCAGTCCTGCCCCGACTTCGAGAACTGCTTCATTACGCAGATGCGCCGCAAGGCCCTCGAAAGCGAAATCATTATTGTTAACCACCACCTCTTCTTCGCCGACCTCGCCATTCGCCTTGAGACCGGCGACGTCGCCGACGCAGGCATCCTGCCCGCCGCCGCTGCCGTCATCTTCGACGAGGCCCACGAGCTCGAAGAGATCGCCGGCAACTACTTCGGCGTGGCCCTCAGCCTCAACCGTTTCGACGAGCTCGCCCGCGATGTGGAGACCATGCTGCGCGCCAAGCGCGCCAGCACGCCCGGCATCGATGCCGCCACAACAACCCTGCGCGAACGCGCGCGCCTCTTCTTCAGCGCGCTGCCCGCGGGCAACGACCTCATCGGCCGCATGAACTTCGACACGCGCGAAGAGTTCCTCGAAGAGTCCGGCGACACCTACACCGGCGCGCGCCACGCCCTCACCCGCCTCGACGCCGAACTCGAACGCATCAAGGAGGTCGATGAAGTCCCCGGCCTGCGCAAGCGCACCGCCGACATCTCCACCCACCTCAAGTTCCTCCTCGAATCGCGCGACCCCAACACCGTCTTCTGGATCGAGCGCCGCGCCGCAGCCGGAATCCGCTCGCTCGCCCACAAAGGCCGCGCGTCATCTGCACTCCCCGCCCATCACGTCTCGCTGCAGGCCACTCCCATCGACGTCTCGCAACTCCTTAGCGGCGCGCTCTTTGACCAGTACTCCTCTGTCATCCTCACCTCGGCCACACTCACCGTCGCCGCCGGCCCCGGCGTCTCAGGATTCGCCCATGTCTCGCGCCGCCTCGGCCTCACCCTCGCCCGCGAGCTCGTCGTCCCCTCGCACTTCAACTACCCCAAGCAGGCCCTGCTCTACCTGCCGCCCAACATGCCCGACCCGCGCGACGCAGACTTCTTCCCCCAGGCCGCCGAGCGCACACGCCGCCTACTCGAGATCACGCGCGGCCGCGCCTTCTGCCTCTTCACCAGCTACGCGCAGATGCGCGCCATGCACGAACGCATCGCGCAGGAGCTGCCCTACCCGCTGCTGCTCCAGGGCGACGCGCCGCGCAACCTGCTGCTCGAAGAGTTCCGCGAGACGCCCAACGCCATCCTCTTCGGCACATCCAGCTTCTGGCAGGGCGTCGACGTGCAGGGCGAGCAACTCAGCTGCGTCATCATCGACCGCCTGCCCTTCGCCGTCCCGTCCGACCCCGTAGTCAAAGCACGCATGGACGCCATCGCCAACGCCGGCGGCAACGCCTTCTTCGACTACCAGGTGCCCTCGGCCGTCATCACGCTCAAGCAGGGCTTCGGCCGCCTCGTCCGCTCATTGCAGGACCGCGGTGTGCTCATGCTGCTCGACCCGCGCATCCAGCGCCAGCGCTACGGCCGCATCTTCCTCGACTCGCTCCCACCCTACCGCCAAACCCACTCCATCGAAGACGTGGAAGCCTTCTTCACCGCGGTGCCGGCTAGCTAATCCGTGAACGTACAATGATTGACTAATATTCTGGTTAGTGGTTTTCCATATGAGCGACGCAAAGAAGCTGCAGAACGAAATTATCGAATTTACACGGAGCAGAGACTATAAGCTCGTCCGTGAACTAGGCCAAGGAGCGTGCGGGAGGACCGTCCTTCTGCACGACGCCACTATCGATGAGCATTTCGTGTGCAAGAAATATCTGCCGTTTGACGAGGCTCTCCGTCAACCTCTTTTCGCTAACTTTGTTAGAGAGATAAAACTACTTCACCAACTAAACCACCGTAATGTTGTTCGCGTATTCAATCACTATCTATATCCCGAACGATCGGCTGGCTATATTCTCATGGAGCACGTCGACGGCACTGAAATAGATGAGCACGTCCGCAAGACCCCAGAGTCGCTTGCCGATTTGTTTGAACAAGCCATACAAGGGTTCAGTCATCTAGAGGAAGTTGGGGTCTTACACAGAGATATACGGCAGGCCAATCTATTGGTAAACAGGGCTGGGACACTCAAGATCATCGATCTCGGTTTTGGAAAAAAGGTGGCTACGTCGGCCGACTTCGGCAAGAGCATTACGTTAAATTGGTGGTGCCCGGTGCCGAAGGAGTTTGATAACCAGAGATACGACTTTGCAACCGAAGTGTATTTTGTCGGCCAGCTGTTCCAATATCTGATTTCCGAAAACCAGATCGCTAACTTTAAATACTCCGGGATATTAAGCGAGATGTGCGCGCACGATAGTCGCCAGCGGATCGGATCGTTTGCGGCAGTCGCAAGAAAGATCGGGACTAGTGAATTTTCTGAAATCGAATTCGGCGAGGATGCCTTAATCGCATACAGAGCTTTCGCAGATGCACTTTTCCAACTGGTATCCAAAATCGAAGCAACGTCGGGGTACGAACCCGATACGGCCAAGATTCGGAGCAAGCTGACTGAGATCTACACTCGCGTGATGCTTGAGGAATATGTCCCAGATGGATCACCTATAATCGCCTGCTTCCTCACGGGAACTTACTACTACCGATCTAATAGGCGTATGGGAACCAGCGTGCTCTCGGATTTCACGAAGCTTCTTCGTGCATGCAATGCCGATCAGGTCCGCATTATTGTCGCGAACATCAACTCCAAGTTGGATGCAGTGCCAAGGTATTTCCAGACAACAGATGAAGACATTCCCTTCTGAAGGTCGGTCCGGATCATCTTGAAGCGCTCGTTACTTCGCCACCCCCCCCTCCACCATCTCCCTCACCGCCGCCAGCACCACCTCCGGCTCGTCCAGATGCACCCAGTGGCCGCTCTTCTCTGCGATCACCTGCCGCACATTCCTTCCGATCCGCCCCAGCCGCGCCTCATCCAGCGGCTCCACATCCGCCGGCGTCGCGCCCGCCATCACCGCCGCCGTCTACCACGCCACCGGCGTGCGCGCGCGCAACCTAACCTGCCCGTCTCCATTGAAGAGCTGCTCACCGCAAACGCCTGATAGCCGCCGAAGACGACTTCAGCCTTTCGCGCCCTTCTCAAAGGCCAATGACGCCGAGTTGATGCAGTAGCGCATTCCCGTCGGCTTTGGCCCGTCCGGAAAGACATGCCCCAGGTGCGCGCCGCACGTCGCACAGGTCACCTCCACACGCCGCATGCCGTGTGTGCTGTCCTCATGCGCCTCCACCGCATCGGTAGAAGCCGGCAGCCAGAAGCTCGGCCAGCCCGACCCTGACTCAAACTTCTTGTCCGAGGTAAACAGCGGCGCATTGCACGCCGCGCAGTGGTACATGCCGTCGTCGTGGTTCTCCAGCAGAGCGCCCGTAAACGCGCGCTCCGTGCCCTTCTCGCGCATGATCTGGAACTGCTCCGGCGTCAGCAGCTCCCGCCACTCCGCCTCCGTCTTTTGTACCTTCTGCTTCTCGGCGGTCGATGCAGATGCAGGTGCGTGCGTTTGGTCAGCCATGGTTTCATCCTCCGTATGTCAGAAATTGGATGCGACAGTAGCGATAGTGGCTCAGGGCTTCCGCGCGATCAGCTCAATCTCCACCAGCGCGTCCTTGGGCAGGCGCGCCACCTCGACCGTTGTCCGCGCAGGCGGCACAACTCCCTCAGGCGCAAGGTGTCTGGCATAGATCTCATTCATCGCCGCGAAGTCGCCCATGTCTTTCAGGTACACCGTTGTCTTCACAACCTGCGAGAAGCCAACGTCTGCCGCCTCCAGCACCGCTGCGAGGTTCGCAAACACGCGCT
>DATCBR010000215.1:0-2621 GCA_036511765.1 Acidobacteriaceae bacterium
GCAGCATTTTGACGAGCTGCCGCTGGTTACGGTGCAGTTGCCGATTTACAACGAGCAATTCGTGATCGATCGGCTGATTGAAGCGGTATGCGCGATGGAGTATCCGCGCGAGAAGCTTGAGATTCAGTTGCTGGACGACTCGACGGACGAGACGGTGGGCGTGGCGCGCGAGGTGGTGGAGCGGTATGCGCGAGGGTTCGCGGGGCTGGACGCGCAGCCCATTGTGCACGTGCACCGGACCAACCGGCATGGATATAAAGCGGGTGCGCTGGACGAGGGCCTGAGGACGGCGAAGGGCGAGCTGGTGGCGATCTTCGATGCGGATTTTGTGCCGCCGCCGGACTGGCTGATGAAGGTCGTCCACCACTTTGCGGAACCGGGGATCGGCATGGTCCAGACGCGGTGGACGCACCTGAACCGCAACTACAACTTCATGACGCAGGTGGAGGCGATCCTGCTGGACGGGCATTTTGTGCTGGAACACGGAGGGCGGTCGCGCGCGGGCGTGTTCTTCAACTTCAACGGCACGGCGGGGATGTGGCGGCGCACGGCGATCGACGAGGCGGGCGGGTGGCAGCATGACACGCTGACCGAGGACACCGACCTGAGCTATCGCGCGCAGTTGAAGGGGTGGAAGTTCAAGTACCTGCAGGACGTGGAGTGCCCGGCAGAGCTGCCGATCGAGATGACGGCGTTCAAGACGCAGCAGGCGCGCTGGGCGAAGGGGCTGATCCAGACCGGCATGAAGATTCTGCCGCGGGTGCTGAAGAGCGATGCGCCGTTTCACACCAAGCTGGAGGCGTGGTACCACCTGACGGCGAACCTCAGCTATCCGCTGATGATTGTGCTGAGCGTGTTGCTGATGCCGGCGATGATTATCCGCAGCTGGCAGGGGTATCTGCAGATGGCGCTGATCGACCTGCCGCTGTTTGTGGCGAGCACGATGTCGGTGTCGACGTTCTATCTGGTAAGCCAGAAGGAGCTGCACCCGAAGACCTGGTACAAGACGTTTCTGTATGTGCCGGTGCTGATGGCGCTGGGTGGCGTGGGGCTGACGATCTCGAATGCGATTGCGGTGATTGAAGCGCTGGTGGGGAAGAAGTCGGCGTTTGCGCGCACGCCGAAGTACCGCGTGAACAAGAAGGGCGAGAAGGCGCAGGCGAAGAAGTACCGCAAGCGGCTGGGGATTGTGCCGTGGATCGAGATTGCGGTGGGCGCGTACTTTGCGTGGACGATCTGGTATGCGGTGACGACGGAGAACTACTTTACGGTGCCGTTCCTGGTGCTGTTCGTCTTCGGCTACTGGTATACGGGTTTCCTGAGCCTGCTGCAGGGTCGGTTTGAGCGTGGGGCGAAGCAGAGTGAGGGCGAAGAGCTGCACGAGAAGCCGTATCCGGTGGGAATCTGAGCAGGAGATCTGAGCGGGGGGGTGTGAGCGATGCAGGAGTTCATGAACCAGCATCCGGCGTTGTCTGCGGTTGGATTCGCCGTATGTTTTGTTGCTCTTTGGATCACAGTTGGATTCATTGTGAGCCTGATTGGTGGATGGCGCTCACTGGCTGAACGTTACCGGACGGACCGCGTGTTTCCCGCCCATAAGCGATGGATGCAAAGCGCGCAAATGCGGTTCCTATGCGGCTATAACCACGTACTTACGCTGGCTTCCGATTCTAACGGTCTATATCTGGCTACCTTTTTCCTGTTCCGAGTGGGACACCCTCCGCTGTTCATCCCATGGAATGAAATTAAAATCGGAGAAGTACGGCTCCTTCTGTTAATCAAGATGCGGACTTTGCGGCTTGGTCCAGATGCAATACCGCTGCGCGTGAGTGAGCGCTTGGCGCAGTTTCTGCTGGAGCCGCGCGGCGGGATGGGCGCGGCAGCGACTGCGGCGACTGCGGGGACGATCAGTTCTACGTTCTAACTTGCGGTTTTAGCTCACGCAAAAGGAACCTGATTTTGCACAGCGTTGATGCGGCTTCGGCGCGTCCGGCGCAGCGAATCCGCCTTATACTGCGGGTATGAGTACCGCAGCAGCAGTGAGTGTGGATGAGTTTCAGGCGCTGGAGCAGAAGGTGCTTCGCGCGGTGGAGATCGTAAAGAAGGAACGCGAGGCGCGGGCAGCGGCCGAGGCCGAGGCGGCGAGGTTGCGCGAGCAGTTGAAGGCGCAGGTTTCGCAGACGGAAGAGCGGGCGCGGGATTCGCATCGCGAGCGCGAGGCGGCGGAGAGCCAGATCGCCGCGCTGGCGAAGGAGCGCGAGGCGGTGAAGCAGCGTGTCGAAAAGATGCTGGAGCAGATGGACGAGCTGATGTAGCTTGGGCGTTTGCGGAGGGAGCGTGCCATGGGACGCAACACGGGAACCGAAGACGCAGCGGCGGGGCAGGGGGCTGGAGTCGTTGTGAACCCGAGCGCCGTGAGCGTGGACATCTACGACCAGGTGTACCATCTGCGCGGGACCGACCCGAAGCACATTGAGAAGCTGGCGGCGCTGGTAGACGGCAAGATGCGCGCGGTGGCGTCGCACGGCAGCACGGTGGATTCGCTGCGCGTGGCGGTGCTGGCTTCGTTGAACATTGCCGATGAGCTGCTGGCGCTGCGCGCGCGCCATGACGCGCTTTCG
>DATCBR010000216.1:0-5526 GCA_036511765.1 Acidobacteriaceae bacterium
TCAATGTTCATGGACTGCGACTTGGCGGGGTCGAGTTTGCGGGCCAGCGTGCCTTGCTTCGCCTCGAGTTCGGCTAGCAGTTTGGGCGCGATGGTCAGCAGGTCGCAGCCGGCCAGTTCTTCGATCTCGCCGATGTTGCGGAAGCTTGCGCCCATGATCTGGGTCTTGTAGCCGAACTTCTTGTAGTAGTTGTAGATCGTGGTGACGGATTGGACGCCGGGGTCTTCGCTGGGGGTGTAGTCCTTGCCGGTGTCCTTCTTGTACCAGTCTAAAATCCTACCTACGAAAGGCGAGATAAGAGTCACTTTCGCCTCGGCGCAGGCGACCGCCTGGTGAATGCCGAACAACAGCGTCATGTTGCAGTGGATGCCTTCCTTCTCCAGCACCTCGGCTGCCTTGATGCCCTCCCATGTGGAGGCGAGCTTGATGAGGACGCGCTCGCGGCCGATGCCGGCCTTCTGATACTGCGCGATGATGTCGCGCGCAGTGGCGATCGACTTCTCCGTGTCGTAGGAGATGCGTGCGTCGACCTCGGTGGAGACGCGGCCGGGGACAATCTCGAGGATCTTGAGACCAAAGGCGACGGCGAGGGATTTGAAGGCCCGTGCGGCCACCTCCTTGTCGCTGGCGTTGGGGCCGGCGCCTTCGCGGGCCTTCATCAGCACGCCATCCACGATGGGCGCGTAGGCGGGCATGGTGGCCGCGGCGGCGATGAGGGACGGGTTGGTGGTCGAGTCGGTGGGCTTGAACTCCTTGATGGAGTTGATGTCGCCTGAGTCCGAGACAACGGTGGTCATGCTGCGAAGCTGCTCAAGATATGTGGCCATGGAAGGCTCCTTCTTTTCGGCGTATGCCGCGTGCGCGTCAAGCCCTATCTTACCGAAGGTCGGGGGGGCGCGTTTCAGCCTGAAGACTCGCTGCTGCGCAGGGTCTGTTCATACGACGGGAATGAGGTTGGCGGGGGTGTCCCGGCGGGGTTGAATCGCGCGGAGAGAGATTCGAATCAAATAGGACTGGAGACCTGCATGTGTGCGGAAGGAACTGACCCAGCGGCACTGGATTTGTCGCGGAGGGCCACTAGTCCGTACCATGGGAGGCGGAGGATCAAGAGATGATTGCTGAGGCTGAGATGACGTTGGCTGGACATCTGACTGGGGAGATGCTGATTGGCTCGCGCGCGGTGCGCGGCACGCGCGGATCGCTGCAGGCGATCAACCCTGCTACTGGCCAGAAGATGGAGCCCCTGTTTGGAGAAGGCACCGAGGCGGACGTTGACGCGGCGTGCAAGTTGGCGGAGGCGGCCTTCAACCCGTTCCGTGCGCTGAGCCTGGAGAAGCGCGCACAGTTTCTGGAGGCGATTGCGCAGGGCATTCTGGACCTGGGCGATGTGCTGGTGGAGCGCGTGATGGCTGAGTCCGGCCTGCCGCGGCCACGCATTGAAGGCGAGCGCGGACGTACCGTCGGACAGCTTCGACTGTTTGCGTCGATTGCGCGCGAGGGCCGCTGGCTGAGCGCCACGATCGACCACGCGCTGCCGGAGCGCAAACCGCTGCCGCGCGCCGATCTGCGGTTGCAGAAGATTCCTATAGGGCCGGTCGCCGTTTTTGGCGCCAGCAATTTCCCGCTGGCATTTTCTGTCGCTGGCGGCGATACGGCATCGGCGCTGGCAGCAGGTTGTCCTGTGGTTGCCAAGGCGCACTCCTCGCATATGGGCACGTCGGAGCTGGTGGGCCGCGTGATCCAGAAGGCGGTTGCCGATCTGGGCCTGCCGGAGGGCGTGTTCTCGCTGGTGGTTGGCGGCGGCGCGACCGTGGGCGAGGCGCTGGTGAAGAACCCCGCGATCCAGGGCGTTGGCTTTACCGGCTCGCGGCGTGTGGGGCAGCATCTGATGGCCCTGGCTGCGGCGCGCAAGGAGCCGATCCCGGTGTACGCGGAGATGAGCAGCATCAATCCGGTGTTCCTGCTGCCGGGCGCGATGAGCGAGCGCGCGGAGAAGATCGCGCAAGGGCTGGTCGATTCAGTGACGCTGGGGACGGGGCAGTTCTGCACCAAGCCCGGCATCGTGATTGGCCTGGCGGGCGCGGACTTCGACAAGTTCCTGAAGGCGGCGCAGGCCGCGATGGAGGCCAAGGCTGCGACCACCATGTTGAGCCCTGTAATCCACCGCGCGTACTGCGAGGGCGCAGCGGCGTGGGGACGCGACAACGGTGTGCGCGCGCTGGCGAAGGGCAGTGAGGCAAGCGGTACATATGCAGGCCAGCCGGCATTGTTCGCGACGACTGCGAAGCATTTTCTTGCGACGCCGCACCTGCTGGAAGAGGTCTTCGGACCGGCAACCCTGATCGTGGAGTGCACCAACGAGGCAGAGATGCTGAGTCTGGCGAAACACTTCGAGGGGCAACTGACAGCGACGATGCATTTGAGTGCCGCAGACCACGCGACGGCGCGGACGCTGCTGCCGGTGCTGGAGCGCAAGGCCGGACGCATCCTCGTGAACGGCTTCCCGACGGGCGTCGAGGTTTGCTATGCGATGGTGCATGGCGGGCCGTCCCCTGCAACCTCGGACAACCGCGTGACGTCGGTCGGCGCGATGTCGATCGAGCGCTGGCTGCGGCCGGTCTGCTATCAGGACCTGCCTGCGGAGTTATTGCCGGAGGCGCTGCAGGATGCGAACCCGCTCGGCCTGTGGCGGTTGGTCGAGGGCAAGCTGGGCCAGGCGTAGCGCGAATGTCGGATTCGTGGATGTAGTTCACTGCGGTGGTCTTGTTAAGGGCACGGCTTCAGCCGTGCCGTCAGATGTGTTTTGAATTTGGGGGCTTCAACCCCTGAGGTTAACTTGGCCGCCCCAGCTCCAGCCCGCCCGCTGTTCGTTCAACTCGACCCGCGCGATACCGTCGCTATCGTGGTGAACGAGGGTGGGCTGCGGGCGGGCGCGCGCTTTGACTCGGGCCTTGCGCTGGTGGAGGATGTGCCCGAGGCGCACAAGGTCGCGCTGGTGGACATTCCTGCCGGCGCGTCAATCCTGCGGTACGGGGCCGTGATTGGCTACGCGAAGGTCGACATCCCGCGCGGAAGTTGGGTGCATGACGAACGCATGCGAATTCCCGACGCGCCTGCGCTCGATTCGCTTTCGCTGGCGACAGATGTGCCTGCGCCGCAGCCGCCGCTTGAGGGGTACACCTTCGAGGGCTACGTCAACGACGATGGTTCGGTCGGCACGCGCAACATTCTCGCCATTACCACCACGGTGCAGTGCGTCGCGCCCACGGTTGATTACGCGGTTCGGCGCATCAAGGCCGAGCTGCTGCCACGCTATCCCAATGTCGATGACGTGATTGCGCTGACGCATCAGTACGGCTGCGGCATGGCCATCGACGCACCGGGCGCCGAGATCCCCATCCGCACCTTGCGCAATCTTGCGCTGAACCCGAACCTCGGCGGCGCGCCCATGATCGTCAGCCTGGGCTGCGAGCAACTGCAGCCGGCGCGGCTGATGCCATCGGATGTGCTGCCCGTTCTCGCGGCGCCGGGCGTGGTGCGCATGCAGGACGAGTCGCTGCACAGCTTCGGCGAGATCGTCGCCGCCATTATGGAGATGGCCGAGAAGCGCCTGCAAAAGCTGGACCAGCGGCGGCGCACGACGCGGCCTGCGTCGGACCTTGTGGTCGGCACGCAGTGCGGCGGCAGCGATGCCTTCTCCGGAGTTACCGCCAATCCCGCCGTCGGCTTTGCATCGGACCTGCTGGTGCGAGCGGGCGCTACCGTAATGTTCAGTGAGGTGACCGAGGTGCGCGACGCCATCCACCTGCTGACGCCGCGCGCGGTGAATGAGCGTGTGGCGCGCGACCTGGTCCGCGAGATGGCATGGTTCGACGATTATCTGGAGCGCGGGGGCGTGGACCGCAGCGCCAACCCATCGCCGGGCAACAAGCGCGGCGGCCTGACCAACATTGTGGAGAAGACCCTTGGCGCGACGGTGAAGTCCGGCACGAGTGCGATTGCAGGCGTGGTGCCTCCGGGTGAGCGCGCCACGACGAAAGGCTTGCTCTTCGCTGCGACTCCGGCCAGCGATTTTCTCTGCGGCACGCTCCAGCTCGCAGCCGGTATGAATCTCCATCTCTTCACCACCGGGCGCGGCACGCCGTATGGGCTGGCGATGGCGCCGGTGATCAAGATTGCATCGCGGTCGGCACTGGCGGCGCGCTGGCCGGACCTGATCGACCTGGATGCTGGGCCGATCGCCACCGGCAATGCCACCGTGGAAGAGATGGGCTGGCAGTTGTTCCACATGATTCTCGATGTAGCGAGCGGGAAGAAGCAGACGTGGGCAGAGCATTGGGGACTGCACAACGACATGGCGCTGTTCAATCCCGCGCCGGTGGTCTAGCGCACGAGTGGATACGCGCGCTGGCAGCCTGCGTGTCGCGAAGTTCCTGTAAGCCTCTCGCGCATTCCCCGTCGAATCCGGTAAAGTTGTCTGGCCTACCAGGAGCCCCTTTCCAGATGTCTTCTTCACCAACTTCCGCAAATATAGGTGTGGATCGTCCGCGCGGCATTCCAGTCCGGTACATGCTTGTCGGCTGGGTCTTCATACTCAGCGTGCTGGCCTATGTCGACCGCACCAACCTCTCCATCTCCAGCATCTCCATCGAGGCTGAGTTCGGGATCAGCAAGGTCACCTTCGGCCACATCCTGAGCGCGTTTTTGATCGGATACGCAGGCTTTCAGATTCCGGCAGGTCTCTTCGCGCGCCGCATGGGCCCACGCCGCTCGCTGGCCCTGCTGGGCGCGTGGTGGGGCGTCTTTATCTTCCTCATCGCCTGCATTCCGTACCAGGCTGCCAGTGCGTTGACGATTCTCCTGGTTCTGCGCTTCATCCTCGGCACCGGCGAGGCCGTGATGTATCCCGCGGCCACACAGTTTGTAGAGCGCTGGTTCCCCGCGCGCGAACGGGGCCGCGCCAACGGCATCATCTTCGCCGGGGTGGGCGTTGGCTCTACGGTCACCTCAGTCTTCGTTCCCTTGATCATTGCGCACTATGGCTGGCGCGCATCGTTCATGCTTAGCGCGGTCGCAGGGGCCGTCGGCGGACTCATCTGGTTTATGGTGGCGCGCGACACGCCGGAGGAGCATGGCTCAGTCTCCGCGGCGGAGCGTGAGCTGATCCTGCGCGAGCGGCGCGCGGCAGGCGTCTCGAAGCGGCCACCGGTGCCGTGGGCGCGGATCTTCAGCAGCCGCTCTGTACAGGCGATGCTGGTGAGCTACTTTGCCTTCCTCTATGTCGTCTGGATCTTCTTCGGATGGATGTATACCTACATGGCGGAGGCGCATAACGTGAACCTGAAGGCAAGCGGGTTGTATACGATGCTGCCATTTATCGCCATGACCATCGGCTGTCTTACCGGCGGGACGGTCTGCGACTGGGTGGTCGCGCGCTTCGGCCTGCGCATGGGCCGCTGCGGCCTGCCTGCGATTGCGTTCGTGCTCACTGCGATCTTCCTGTTGGCCGGATCCGCCGCGCACAGC
>DATCBR010000217.1:0-2459 GCA_036511765.1 Acidobacteriaceae bacterium
GGGGCAGCTGGTCGCGCTGTATGAGCACGCGGTGTTCACGCAGGGCGTGATCTGGGGTATCGACTCGTTCGACCAGTGGGGTGTGGAACTGGGCAAGGTGCTGGCGACGAAGATCCTCGGCGAGATTGAATCAGCGGGCGAGCCGGAGATGCAGCATGACTCGTCGACGACGAATTTGATCCGGCGGTATCGGAAGAGCAAATAAACAAATTCAAGGATTTGGTGTCGGCAACGCTGTTTTTGATTGCCCTGGCAATCCATACAAAAATTCTGCGTTGCCCGCCAAAGTCGTTTCAAGATCCCTAATAAGTTGAGCGTGCATAGAGGATCTCTGGCTGAATTTCGCGATGATCGATGGCATATCTTGTTGATAAATTGGCTCGCTACAGATTTGGAACGCAAGTTGGCCAAAGACCTGTAATCGAAAAACTTCGTTATTGTGCTGCAGAGCACGTCGCACACCATCGGCTGTGACAGATAGGTAAGCGAGTGTCATTGTTCGCGATGCCGCTTCAATGTTAGAAACCGAATTAATCGGCGATACGAACTTTTGCAGATTGAAGTCATAGTCAACGTAAAATCCTGATTCTTTCTCTTGCGAGAGTTTGGGGCGTAGCGGCAAACCCGTATACGTGCGCCCATCGCGTCCATTGAACACTTCAATTCGAAGAGGTGAAATGAGTTCGTATAGGTAAGCACGATGTGCTTTCAACTGGTGATTACTCCAGCCCTCCCAGAACCAGCTCCACGCTTCTTCCTCGGCAGGCAGAGAAAACGCAGAAAGTATCGTCAGAGATTTTCCTAACTCTTCTTGTCCAAGTTGTGCTAGCGCAAGAGCCTTATCGGGGTATTCTCCCATCAACTCTTGGCCAGCCCCAAAGAATCTCATGGCGTTCTCAAGGGTTGCTAGGTAACCCTCGCGTAGGCAATCGAACGTGAGGATGATGCATTTAGATTTCTTAGCCACGTTGCGAACCTTTAGAACGAACCAACGCCGTCATCACATCCGCGGGCTCGGAGCGGACGCGGAAGTCGGCGCAGGCTTCGGCGAAGGCGATAGTCCCATCCTGCGCGAGGATGAAGGTGGCGGGCAGCGGCAGGCGCCAGCTTGTCTCGGTGCCGGTCTTGTAGCTTGCGCCGGAGTTGACGTAGGGAATGTTGACCATGATGCTCTCGTAGTAGGCGCGCTGTGCGGGGCTGACGGTGTATGCGATGCCGAACTGCGCGGCGACTTCGGCGTCAACGTCCGAGAGCAGTGGAAACGGCAGGCCATGCTGCTGAATGGTGAAGTCGTTGTGGCGGCGGTTCTGCGGCGAGATGGCGACGAGCAGCGCGCCCATCTTGCGGACCTCGGCGTGGAGGTCGCGCCATGCCTCCAGCTCGGTGACGCAGTAGGGGCACCAGCGGCCGCGGAAGAACTTGACGACGAGCGGACCGAGGGCGAGCAGGTCGGCGGAGCGGACGATCTTGCCGGTGAGCGCGTCGGGTAGGGCGAATTCCGGGGCCTGCGCGCCGACGGGAAGGACGCGCGATTCGATGCCGCTGGCGAGCAGCTCGGCGGTGGCCTGCTCGGAGAGGGCAAGCCGCTCCGGCTGCACGAGCGCACGGGTCTGCTGGGTGATGTGGTCGAGCTCGTTTTGCAGAGAGGCAACGCGGGTGGTGGTCACATAGACATTAGAGCATTCCGCTCGGCTCGGGATCGAGAGCCTTCCACACGCTCAGGGCAAGCGGTGGGGCGCCCAGAACTTTACATTTGCATCGCAGCCATGTCGCCCATGGTGCCGGTTTTGCTGGCGGTGGTTTTTGTGGTGGAGGTCTTCGAGCTGTTCGCGGTTTCAGTCTTGGTCTCGGCGCTCATGTCGTGGCAGTCCATTGCGGGGGCGGAGATCTTCGACATTTTGACCGATACGGTCTTCAA
Source organism: Acidobacteriaceae bacterium (assembly GCA_036511765.1). Classification (GTDB taxonomy): domain Bacteria; phylum Acidobacteriota; class Terriglobia; order Terriglobales; family Acidobacteriaceae; genus Edaphobacter. Next base: position 1,919 of record DATCBR010000217.1, read on the forward strand.
TGCAGCCGAGGACTTCGCATTGTGCGTGGCTTTTGCGACCGTGGTGGTTCCGTGCGGACCAGCAAGCGAGGCGGAGCCTGCGCTGAGGATGCCGGTCATTTTCTTGAAGCCTTCCTCCCACGCCTTCTTGTTGGCATCGGTGGCATCGGGCTGCTGACCGGCGCGCATGAAGCCGTGACCGGCGCCCTCGTAGATGACGGGATCGTACTTCTTGCCGGCGGCCTTCATCGCTTCTGTGGCCGCGGGAACGGTGGCGCTGATGCGCGCATCGTTGCCGGCGTAGAAGCCGTAGACCGGCGCGGTGATGGCCTTGAGCGCATCGTCCGGCGGCGGCGGTCCGTAGAAGACGAAGGCGGCCGAGAGATCGCTGCGGTGCGTGGCGTAGGCGAAGGACTTGCCGCCACCCCAGCAGAAGCCGGCGACGTAGAGCTTGCCGTTGGCCGAGGGCAGTTTTTTGCCGTAGTCCGCTGCGGCGTCGAGGTCGGCGGTGACCTGGTCGGCATTCAAGCCGGAGACGGCCTTGGTGACCTGGTCCTGGCCG
>DATCBR010000218.1:0-6977 GCA_036511765.1 Acidobacteriaceae bacterium
CCGAGAGTTCGCCGCACGCACCATGGACCTGCTGACGCCTGAAGTCAGGCTGTGGGTTGAGCGTTACCGGCGGGACCTGGTGTTTACAGATCACCCCGGCTCCAAGCTCTATCTGCTATTGCAGGATGTTCTGCAAGGCGACCAGCCGCAGTGGCGCGCGACACGGCGGAAGAGGCTGTTGCCGCTGCATCTGCCGCTCGCGGTGATGCTAAGGACCAACGACAGCCTCTCCATGCGATGGCTGGCAGTGACAACGCAACTGCGGTTTATCGCCCACAAACTCCTGTTCCACCTGAGAGAGGGAGTGCGCTACAAGCTGGAGGCCGCTCGATGGCGAAGGTTGGTTGCAAAGTCCGGGCTGAAAGGCAAGGAGGCTTAGTTATGGAAGGGACTAAAAACGGAACGGACATATCCGTGGAACGCGAATGGTACGCGTTGCATACACGGGCGCGGCATGAGAAGGCGATTGCCGCGCGACTGGGTGAGCAGTCGACGGAGGTGTACCTGCCGCTGCATCGCCGATACAAGAAGTGGAGAAACGGCGTCCACGCAGAGGTTGATTTTCCATTGCTGCCGTGCTATTTGTTTGCCCACGCTTCGGCGCAGGACCGGGCGCGCTTGTTGTCGACCAAAGGAGTGTTGGGGTTCGCCGATGCCGAGATCGTCACCGAGCAGGAGATCAAGAGACTGCGTCTTGCGGCGCAGTTGAAGGCGGTGCCCCACGCTGAGCCGGCCGGCGGGCAGAAGGTGCGGATCGTTGCGGGGCCGCTGGCGGGCACAGAAGGTGTTTTGGAAGACAGCGACGGAGAGTGTCGTGTGGTGCTGGCGTTTCCTCCGATGCGCCGGGCAATTGCCGTTCCCGTCACGCAGGAGGAGATAGAGCCGTTGCGGGCCAGTTGAGTCCAAGGTGTCCAACGCCCTTGTGGATCAATCAGTTAGGAGCAATTGTCAGCAGCATGTCACGAAGCTGTCATTTGTTGACCTGAGGGGATTGCATTCGCGTGACAACCTGCGAGACTGGTTCTTGCTAATTGAGAGTGCTGTCTTTTCGCGCACTCGCCGAAGAGCATCGGTTGGAGGCATTCCGTGAGCACCATCCTCGTCGTGGAAGACGATCCGCGAATCCAGAAGGCGTTGCATCGCCAGTTCAGCACCGAGGGTTACACGGTGCATGTGTCCGGCGATGGCGCTGAAGGGCTGGCGGCTTGCAAAGCCGTGCGGCCTTCGGCGGTAGTGCTGGACCTGATGTTGCCGGGCATGACGGGTCGCGACGTGTGCAAAGGGATCAAGTCCTGGTCGCCGAATACGCCGGTGGTGGTGCTGAGCGCGGTCTCCGAGGTGGCGGACAAGGTGCTGCTGCTGGAGCTTGGCGCGGACGACTATGTGACCAAGCCCTTCAGTCCGCGGGAACTGACGGCGCGGGTGCAGGCGGCGATCCGGCGCACCCAGCGGCACATGGCCGGCAGCACGGCGATGCAGGTTTCTTTCGGCCTGGTGGCCGCGGACTTTTCTGCGATGGAGTTCACCCGTAGCGGTGCGCCAGTGGCGCTGACGGCCAACGAGATCAAGCTGCTGCGTTATTTCATCGACCATGCCGACAAGGTGGTGACGCGCGAGGAGCTGCTGAATGACGTGTGGGGATACACTTCGTATCCGACGACGCGCACGGTGGACAATCAGGTGATGAAGCTGCGCCAAAAGCTTGAGGCCGATCCGGCGCGTCCTGTGCATTTTCGCACGATGCATGGGATTGGATATAAGTTCGTCAGCGGGATCTGATCCGGAAATAACAAACGCGGCAGAGCGAAAGACGAGAGCATGGCGGAGCGAAAGACAGGTCTGATGCACCGGCTGCGCATGCGCACCACGCTGCTGCTGCCGCTGCTGTTGCTCACGTTCGGGGGAACGCCGCTGAGCCTGCTGATCCTGCGCACGATCGTGAAGCAGCAGGCGCGCGCCGGTCTGGCTTCCGACCTCGAACATTCGGTGCGCACCTATCAGAACCTGGCTCGGCAACGGCGTGAGATGCTGATGCGGGAGTCCGCCCTGCTGGCGGACCTGCCCAGTTTGAAGGCGCTGATGACTGCCGACAGCCGGACGATTGCCGACGGGGGCAAGGAGTTCTGGCAGGTGAGCGGCGCGGACTTCTTTGCTCTTCTGGACCGCGATGGAAGATTGATCGTCGCATATAACCGCGGCGCTGCACTGGAGAGCACGGCGGTGGAGCGCGGACTGGAGAGCTGCCTCAGCCGTCCGACGGCGACATCGCTGCTGGCCCTCGACCACAGGCTGTATGAGGTCTCGACACAGCCACTGGTGTTTGGCGACAGAGTGAGCGGCAGCCAGCTTGGATTTGTGGCAGTTGGCTATGCGGTGGACGAGAGCGCGGCGCGAGAGGTGAGCCAGGCTGCAGCTGCTGAAGTTGTGTTCGCTGCCGGCGGAAGCATCGTCACCAGCACGCTTGCTCCGGGGCTGCAGCGCGAGTTCACCGCGGGCGCGGCCGATTTGCTGAGCACTGCGGCGGACACGCGAGACATCCAGTTGGGCGGCGAGGAATACCTGGCTGCGTCGGTGCCGTTGGTCGCTGCGGACTCCTCAAACGACGGAAACGCGGGTCCTCAACTGGTGGTGCTAAAGTCTTTTGCGCAGGCGACGCAACTGGTGGCGCGGGTGAATCGCTGGGTGCTGAGCCTGGTGCTGCTGGCGCTGCTGACCGGCGTCGTCATGCTGGTCTCCATCTCACAAACACTGACGCGACCCATCGAGGCGCTGGTGGAAGGGACGCGCGCGCTCGCCCAGGGCAACTTCGACTATCGGTTGAGCGAGGGCGGAGTGGAAGAGATCCGCGAGCTGAGCAGGGCCTTTGAGCGCATGCGCGTGGAGCTGCGAAGGACGCAGAGCGAGCTGCTGGACTCGGAGCGGCTGGCGACCATTGGACGCATGGCGAGCTCGATCTCGCATGACCTGCGGCACTATCTCTCGGCAATGTATGCCAACGCCGAGTTCATGAGCAGCGACTCGCTGCCTGCTGAGGAGCGCGAAGAGTTGTTTATGGAGGTGAGCGCGGCGGTGCAGGGCATGACGGACCTGCTGGATTCGCTACTGCTCTTCACGCAGACCGGACGCACACTGCACCCCATGCAGGACTCGATTGCGGGGGTGGTGCAGCGGGCCATCAGCCTGGCGAGATCGCACCCGGCGGCGCGAGAGGTGCGCATGGTTGCGGATGAGTTGTCCACGGCGGAGGCGGAGATTGACGGGAAAAAGCTGGTGCGCGCGGTCTACAATCTTGTGCTCAATGCGTGCCAGGCCGCGCGGCGCGGCAAAGGACAGCCATGTGTGGTCGTTCGCGTGGAAGAAGACGAGCGCGCAATCCGCATTGAAGTGGCTGACAACGGACCTGGCGTGCCCGAGTCCATCCGTAAAACGATGTTTCTACCGTTTGTGAGCGAAGGGAAGGAGAGCGGTCTGGGACTGGGATTGACATTGGCGCAGCAGATCGCGCAGGAGCACGGCGGAGGCATTGAGCTGAAGGGCGGGACGGACGCTGCATCGGCCTGCGGCAGCGTCTTTGTGATTACACTGCCGAAGGCCCCGCTGACGACACAGAGCGCCGACGCGGACAGGAGGGCGCTGCATGTTTAAGCGAAACAAGTCGCAGCGCGGACCGCGGCATGTTCTTATCCCGTCCTTGCAAGACTCATTGTGGGTAAACGCCGGCGGTATGGTCCTCTGCATAACCCTGGCGGGCAGCATGATGACGGCGTGCGCACAAGCGCCCAGTGTGCAGGCTGCTGACAAGAATCAACAACTACAAGAGAAGATGGATGCAATCTCCTCTGCGCTGGCAGCGACTGAGCAACAGATCGAGCAGTCGCAGAAGCAGATGCGTGACCTGCAGCGAGAGATGGACGAATTGAAGCAGGAGATGGCAGTGACACCGGGACCGGCGAGCAGTGTCGCAAGCGCCCCCGCGACAACTGCTGCGGAGACACAGTCGGCTGCGGCCGCTTCCAGCCCAGGAACACCGGAGGAGCGACAGCAGGCAACTGAGGCCGCGGTGAAGGTACTGGACCAGGCGAAGGTTGAGAGCGGATCCAAATACCCGATCCGGGTGACGGGGCTGGTCCTGTTCAATGGTTCACTGAACCGCGGTGTCCCGGACAATATCGACCTTCCGTCGGTTGCATTGCGCGGCACTGCAACTTCGGGGAATGGCAGCATGGGCGCAAGCTTCCGGCAGACGATCCTTGGACTCGAGGGTGAGGGACCGCGCGTCTTCGGGGCGCGCACGTCAGCTAACGTCAATTTCGATTTTTTTGAGGGCCTTGCGTACACCAGCTATGGCACCTCGGCCGGTGTGGTGCGGATGCGCACAGCGCAAGTGGCGCTGGACTGGGAGAACGACTCGCTCGACGCCGGACTGGAGCCGCCGCTGATCTCTCCGCGTTCGCCTTCGTCGTTCGCTACGGTCGCAGAGCCGTCGCTGGCTGGGGCGGGCAATCTATGGACCTGGGCGCCGCAACTGCGGTATGCACACCGCTTTCCGGTGCGGGACGGCGACCACATACAGGTTGAGTTCGGGCTGTGGGACCCGGCGTCGGCGGGCTACAACCCGAACCAGCTCTTCCGCGCGGCCAGCCCGGGCGAGCTGACGGAGCAGCCGGCGTATGAATCGCGCGTCTCCTATGCAGGGCAGGGTGGCAAGGGCGCGGAGATCGGCGTGGGCGGCTACTATGACCGGCAGACGTATCCGGGGTATGCGGGCACGACGTACACGGGACATCTGGACTCATGGGCCGCGACCATTGACTGGAAGTTGCCTATTGCGCGCTACTTTGAGCTCAGTGGCGAGGGGTATCGCGGGCGCGCAATCGCCGGACTGGGCGGCGGAGTGTACAAGGACGTGGTGACGGGAACGAGCCGGGTGACGGGCGCGAGTGTGTTGCATGGGCTGAATGCGATCGGCGGATGGACACAACTCAAGACCCGTTTCAGCGAGGAGTTGGAGACGAACCTGGCAATAGGGCTGGACGACGGGTTTGCGCGGGACTTCCATGCCGTGGTGCTGCCGGCGGGTGCATCGAACGGGCAGTTGCGCGCGCGGAACCGCATGTTGATGGCGAACGTGATCTACCGGCCGAAAACCTACATTATCTTTTCGCCGGAGTACCGCAGAGTCTGGAGCTGGCCAATCAACAACTCCGTCAACAAGCTTGACGTGTACACGCTTTCCATCGGCTTCCAGTTTTAAGTGAGGATATCTGTGCAACGCTGGCGAAATTCATTGACGATTGGATGTGCATTGGCGGCGGCCTTGAGCATCCATGTGCTTGCCGAAGGCGTGGATGTAACCGCGCATGTGGCGTTTCAAAACAGGGCCGGGGCGACGGCGCACAAGACTGCCGCCGATCGCATGACCAGCCCGGGGGAAGTTGTCATCTGGCTGACGCCGCTGCAGCCGGATAGAACCCCTGCCGCCGTCGGACACGCCGGTTCGTTCCGGCTGGTGCAGAAAGACAAGATGTTCATGCCGCACCTGTTGGTGGTCCCTATCGGCAGCAGCGTGGAGTTCCCCAATCAGGACCCCTTCTTCCATAACGTATTCTCGCTTTTCAATGGCAAGCGGTTCGATCTTGGGCTGTACGAGTCCGGCACGAGCCGCGCTGTGCGCTTCGACCGCGAGGGCGTGTCGTACATCTTCTGCAACATCCATCCGGAGATGGGCGCAGTAGTGGTGGCCCTGAGCACGCCGTATTGGAGCGTCTCGAATACATCGGGAGGGATTACGATCCACGGCGTGCCGGCTGGCAGTTACAGGATGCATGTGTGGAGCGAGGCGGCACGCGTTGCGAGTTCCGCTGAGACGGAACGTATCGTGCAGGTGGGCGACGCACCGGTCCATCTGGGAGAGATTATTCTGGAAGGCTCGACGGATCCGCTGACACACCACAAGAACAAGTTCGGCGAAGACTACCGGGCAGACCGCGTACCCAGCTACTGAACTGCGAGACGGGTACCGTCGGAATCAGCAGGTAGAGTTGGGGCGGGTAGGGCTGCCGGACTCTTGCGTGGGCAGCGCTTGCGGGTTGGGAATCGGATAAGCTGTAGTGCCGGTGAGTGCAGCGATGCAGCCGTTGATCAGGGCGGGATCGGCAGCGCTGAGCGTGGGCAGGCTAGGCACTGAGGTGTTCGGCGCGGAAAAGTTGAAGGCCGAGGTCATGTCGCCGACCGCGGAGCGCCGCCATGCGGAGAGGTTCGGGACTTCGGCTCCAAAGCGTGTTTCAAGGAAACGAAGGACCGATGTGTGGTCGAAGGTGTCTGACGAGATGAAGCCGCCGCGCGTGAAGGGCGAGATGATGAGCATCGGAACGCGGAAGCCCAGACCGATAGGACCGCTGATGCCACCGAGCACGGAAGAATCCGGGACGGGCGCAGCGGTGATGTATTCCCCGGAAGTGCCGGGAGGCGCGGTGGGCGGCGCGACGTGGTCGAAGAAGCCGCCGTTCTCGTCATAGGTCACAAACAGGGCCGTCTTTGCCCACAGCGCAGGGTTGACGGTGAGCGCGTTGATGACGGACGCGAGAGTAAGTTCGCCAAGCAGCGAGGGCGAGGGTGGGTGGTCGGACTCAACGACGGAGGGGATGATCCAAGAGACCTGCGGCAGGTTCCCGCTGGCGGCATCGGCGACAAAATCAAGGGGAAACTGCGGGCCGAATGCGTTTTTGTAAAGCTGGGTCGACGGGTCCTGGAAATTTTTGAAGTAGGGAAGAACGTTGTCGGAGAGAATGCCGTTGCTGATGCTGCTGTCGGGCGCGGTGTAGATCTTCCACGAGATGCCTCGAGTCTGGAGCTGTTCCGGCATCGTGGTATACGTAAGCTTGCCGTACAGGCTACTGCGGTTTGTAACGAGAGTCTGGATGAGCGGGCCGCCATTTTTGCCGTCGGGGTCGATGGAGGCGGCCATGGTGTAGAGG
>DATCBR010000219.1:0-3763 GCA_036511765.1 Acidobacteriaceae bacterium
GGGTGCCCCATCCTTCGCGCTTTTGCGAAGGGTGGGATATCGCGCAGCGCGCGACCGCTCTCCTCCGGCCAGTCCAACGCTGTCATCTCGACCGCAGTGGAGAGACCTGCTTCACCCACCACGGCCGCCCGACCCCGCCACCACTCCCGTTTTCTCTACCCTCTATCCTCTACACTCTATCTATATGAGTCAGGAACTCCCCAAGGCATACGACCCCGCCCTCATCGAAGAAAAGTGGGCGAACTACTGGGTCTCCGAACACCTCTTCGACGTCCCCACTCCCGCGTCCCCCGCCGACGTCAAGAACCCTTTCGTCCAGCTTCTTCCGCCGCCCAACGTCACGGGCCGCCTGCACATGGGACACATGCTCAACCAGACGGAGATGGACATCCTCACCCGCTGGCACCGCATGTTGGGCGATACCGCCGTCTGGGTCCCCGGCACCGACCACGCCGGCATCGCCACGCAGATGATGGTCGAGCGCCAACTCGCCGCCGAAGGCACGACGACCCGCGAGCAACTCGGCCGCGAGGCGTTTACCGACCGCGTCTGGGAATGGAAACATCAGTACGGCAACGCCATCACCGACCAGATGCGCCGCCTCGGCGCGTCCGTCGACTGGTCCCGCGAATACTTCACCATGGACGAGCGCCTCAGCCGCGCCGTCAAGGAAGCCTTCGTCCGCTTATGGAAGCAGGGCCTCATCTACCGCGGCGCATACATCGTCAACTGGGATCCCACGCTCAAAACCGCCGTCTCCGATCTCGAAGTCACGCACGAAGAGCGCGCCGGAAAGCTATACCACGTTCGCTATCCGCTGGCCGATGGCACGGGCTCGATCATCATCGCCACCACGCGCCCGGAGACCATGCTCGGCGACGTTGCCGTGGCCGTAAACCCCGCTGACGCCCGCTACACCGCCCTCATCGGCAAGATGCTCAAGCTGCCGCTCACCAACCGAGAAATCCCGGTCGTCGCCGACGACTGGGCCAACCCCGAGTTCGGCACCGGCGCGGTCAAAGTCACGCCCGCGCACGACCCCAACGACTTCGCCATCGGCCAGCGCCACAACCTGCCGCAGCTGAACATCCTCGACGAGAGCGCCCACGTCAAGCTCTCCGGCTCGCCTTACGACGGCATGGACCGCTACGCCGCCCGCGAGCGCATCGTCGAAGACCTGCGCAGCGATGGAGCGCTGATCGACGTGAAGGACCACACCCACGCCATCGCCCTCTCGCAGCGCACCGGCGTCGTCATCGAGCCGCGCCTCTCGATGCAGTGGTTTCTCGCCGTCAACAAAGCGCCAAAATCGGAGGGAGCAGGGGGCTTTAGCCCCCTGAATATAGCCCCCCCGAATCCGGGCTTTAGCCCCGGGCCCTCCTCAACAGCGGCACCAACCTCCATCGCCGCCAACGCCATCGCCGCCGTCCGCGACGGACACATCAAGTTCACCCCGGAAATGTACTCCAAAACCTACTTCGAGTGGATGAACAACATCCACGACTGGTGCATCTCCCGCCAGCTCTGGTGGGGACATCGCATTCCCGCGTGGCACTGCGCGGCCTGCCAGGGCATCACGGTCTCGCGCGAGACGCCGACTACCTGCTCTGCCTGCGGCGATACGCACATCGAGCAATCCACCGACGTGCTCGACACATGGTTCTCTTCGGGACTGCTGCCCTTCACCGTCTTCGACTGGCCGAACCCCACGCCGGACACCGGCATGCCGCAGCTCACGCCCGCGCTCGCAGCCTTCTATCCCACCTCGCTGCTTGTCACCGGGTTCGACATCCTCTTCTTCTGGGTCGCGCGCATGATCATGCTGGGCTGCCACTTCATGCTCGATGTGCCCATGCCCGACGGCAGCCCGCGCACGCTCGCCGAAGCTGTACCGTTTCGCGAGGTCTACATCCACGCGCTGGTGCGCGACGCAAATCGCGAGAAGATGTCCAAGACCAAGGGCAACGTCATCGATCCCATCGAGATCATCGAGCGCTTCGGAACGGATGCCGTGCGCTTCACGCTTGCTTCCATGGCCTCGCCCGGCACGGACATTGCTTTCTCTGAGGCGCGCACCGAGGGTTACCGCGCCTTTGCCAACAAGATCTGGAACGCGGCGCGCTTCCTCTTCATGAACATGGACCGCGCCCGCGCCGCCGGCATCGAGGTTACGCTGCCGGCCAACACGGCGCTGGGATCAACCAATAATTTGGGTACCCCATTCATGGAGCAAAGCGACATGACTGGAGGAGCAACCGACCCGATCGAATCCCGCTGGATCGTCGCGCGTCTCTCGCAGACGGCCGCAGCGGTCAACTCCGCGCTTGCCGTCTATCGCTTCGATGAGGCCGCCAGTCTGGTCTACCAGTTCTTCTGGGGCGACCTATGCGATTGGTACCTGGAGATCGTCAAGCTGCGCCTCAACTTCGACATCACTGCCGAGGCCTTCCCCACCAGCGACGACTCCGAGCGCGCACTGGCGGCGGCGAACAACGCGCTCTCCACGCTGGTGACAGTGTTTGACGCCGCGCTGCGCCTGCTCTCGCCCTTTATGCCCTTCCTCACGGAGGAGATCTGGCATGCGCTCTACGCCGGCGTGCCGCCTGCGAAATCGATCGCGCTGACCCGCTACCCGCAGGCGAGCGATTTCGTATGCGATACCGCAGCCATCCGCGAGATGGAACTGCTGCAGGAGCTCGTCGTCAGCATCCGCGCATTGCGCAAGGAGCTTGGTGTCCCGGAGAAGGAGTCCGCACCGATTCGTCTGCACGCCGGCCCGGACCTCACCGCGCACCTTGAATTCCACCAGGAGATTCTCGACCGCCTGGCCCGCGTCAGCGCGATCCACATCTCTGACTCTTCGCTCACCGGCGCCAACGCGCGCTCTACCGCCAGCTTCGATGTCGCCGTCGTCTACGAACGCAAGATCGACGTCACCGCCGAGCGCGAACGCCTCACCAAAGAGCTGGCCAAGCTTGAAAAGCAGATCGCAGCCAACGAAGCCCGCCTCGCCGACGAGAGCTTCACCGGCAAAGCCCCCGCCCACATCGTCGACGGCCTGCGCAAACAGACCGCAGACCTCATCACCCTGCGCGACAAGACCCGCGACGGCCTGGATGGACTGGGCTAACCGGAAGCTGAGGTAGAAGATTGCATCCCGATTGCCATCGCCTGGCGTAACTAGATGTAAGCGCTCAATTTCTTGCGTCCCCGAAAAGAGGATCGGATGCTATTGCCTGAGTTTCGCTCCAAATGCCTGTTTCTAGCCACTGCGTGCGCTATATTTGCTTCTCCCCTTGTCGCGCAGAACCCGCAGGCTCCTGCTCCGCCTGCCACTCCATCCCCACTTTCCTTCGATGCGGCGACCATCAAACCGCATCAAGGGATTACCTCGATCGTTGGCCTGAACAGTCGGCCCGACGGCATTAATGCATCGGCGACGACTCTCTCTGAGATGATGACCTTTGCCTACGGTGTGCGCACGGAAGGTCAGGTCTCCGGAGGCGCCGATTGGGTGAAGACCGACCGATACGACGTCGAGGCCAAGATGAGCGCGGAGGACGCCGCCGAGTTCCAGAAGCTCAGCTCCGATGAAATGAAAGAGCGGCGGGCCCAGATGTTGCACACGCTCCTCGAAGACCGGTTCCACCTGCAGACGCATTTTGTAACAAAGGAAGTACCGACCTATGAACTGATAGTCGCCAAGGGTGGTACGAAAATGAAGGACGCGGCGACCGATACGAATGACCACCTGCGCATGGGG
>DATCBR010000220.1:0-3087 GCA_036511765.1 Acidobacteriaceae bacterium
CTATCCCAACGCCGCGAAGATCGGCACCGTCGGGAAGCGGCTGCCGGGCGTCAAAGTCCGCTTTGCCGACGACGGCGAGGTCGAAGTTCGCGGCTCGAACGTCTTCCCCGGTTACTGGAACAAGCCGCAGGAGACCGCCGAGAGCTTTACCCCAGACGGCTGGCTGAAGACCGGCGATATCGGCGCGATGGACGCCGACGGCTTTCTCTCCATCACCGACCGCAAGAAGGAGCTGCTCAAAACCTCCGGCGGCAAGCTGATTGCCCCACAGCCCATCGAGAACAAGCTGAAGGCGCACTCGCTCGTCGGCAACGCCGCGTTAGTCGGCGACAAACACAAGTTCGCCTGCGTGCTGATCTCGCCCAACTTCGCCGCGCTGGAGGGCTGGGCCAAGGTCCACAACATCGCCTTGGCCTCAAATGAGCCAGCCCGCGCCGCCCTCGTCCGCGACCCCGCCGTCATCGCCCGCTACCAGCGCATCGTCGACGAGGTGAACGCAACCCTTGCCCCGTACGAGACGATGAAGCGGATGGCCGTGGTCGACCGCGAGTGGTCGGTCGAGGGCGATGAGCTGACGCCGAGCATGAAACTGAAGCGCCGCGTCGTCGAGCAGCGTCACGCCGCACAGATCGCCGAGTTCTATCAGGATGAAGCCAATGCGAGTAAATAGGCGTTGGCACATAGACAATTAAGACAGACTATTTTTATCTTGACAGATAATTGCTTATTATGGTCGTCTTGAATGAGAGGAGGGTATTTCAATGGGCCAGGCCGGATGGAGCGAAAAAATTCGCAGCATCGCACGGGTTCGATATGTTGAGCCGGCAATTAAATCCGGCAAGCACGTGTTCTCGATTGGCGTGAAAGAGATGAGAGACATTCTGATTCCAATGGGATTCTCGGCGGCCAATACGCCTCAGGTCTGTTCGGCAATTCAGTCGGAGCGGTTCCTCCGGGGCGGAGAAAAGAGACTGGAGATTGTGGGAGTCGATGGTCCCCCCTCGAAACAAAGCACCACGGTCGTCGTTCACTATCGCGTGGCGGGAAGCAGAGCGTCGGGGCCGGGTAGATTCCCGGACTCTCAGGAAGACTCCGAGACCAGGGCTTTGCGCGTGGCACAAGGGATTCGTGGCCTGCTGAAGGACGAATTGTCGGTGTATGGTGGCGGCGAGGCGTTTCTGAAATGGATGCGCTCGGAAGATGGAAATAGTGCATGAGCCGGATCTGCTGGGATTCCATGCTGTTCCTCTACCTGCTGGAGGCTAATCCGCAGTTCGCAGCCCGCACTGAACATCTTTTAGGACGTTCCCACCGGCGAGGCGACAAGCTATACACCACTTGTCTTGCAGCGGGTGAGGTGCTGGCTGGCGCGGCGAACTCTCCTGACGCGTCGAAGACGGCGCAACTGCGCAACGCGATTGCAGAGATGGGCTTTCAACTGTTGCCCTTCGACGAAGGCGCAATCGAGATATTTGGGATTCTTCGCGCAAAGAAAAAGTTGAAAATCGCAGATGCAGTCAATCTGGCCTGTGCCGCTTCCGCAGGAATCGATCTGTTCCTGACGGGGGACCAGCAGTTGTTCGGAATCGACGTGCCCGGCGTTCAGTTCATCGCGGACTTCAATTCGTCCATTCTCTAGTCATGCCGTGTATCGCCAGTCGATGCGGGGGCGGCCGACAGAAGTAGAACGCGGGGTGGAGCTGCGATCCGACTGGCGGAAGCAATAAGACGAAATTCTGGACACGCGCCATGCGAGGGCCGGAATGACGAAGCTATCGTCCCCCCACGCTCAGGCGGCGTCTTCCTTACGCCCAGCGCCCTTGCCGCCGGTCTCAGGATCGTTGTTCGGGTTGGTGTCCGTCGTATCCGCGGCGTCAATTGTGCCCAGAGAATCGTTGACGACCTCATCCGCGGGCTGCTCATCGACTCCGAGACCGGTCTTCTGTTCTTCCACGTCAGGCTTGGGTTTGGTTTCCATCGCTGGTTGGATGCAGGTCTCCCAGACGGCGTAGGCAGACGCGGCAATCCAGCCAACACCGCAAGTCCCCGAGCAACATCCGCCAAAGTCAATCCAGTATGATTTAGCTAAATCGAAAATTTCCTGAAAATGAGGATTCTGCAATGCGGATTGGGATGTTAACGGGCGGCGGAGACTGTCCGGGGCTGAATGCTGTGATTCGCGCGGCGGTGCGCAAGGGCATCTGGCACTATGGCGACGAGTTCATCGGCTTCCGCGAAGGCTGGAAGGGCGTGCTGGAGAACCGCACCATGCCGCTGGACATGGAGACAACCAGCGGCATCCTGCAGCAGGGCGGGACCATCCTGCGCTCGTCGCGGACGAACATCAAGAAAATAGATGGTGGCTTTGAGAAGTGCCTTGCCTCCATTCAGGCCCAGAAGCTGGACGCGCTGATCGCCCTGGGCGGCGATGACACCCAGTCCATCTCGGTCGAACTGATCAAGCGCGGAGTCCCCTGTGTGGGCGTGCCGAAGACCATCGACAACGACCTCAGCGGTACCGACGCCTGCTTCGGCTTTGATACGGCGGTGATGATCGCCACCGAAGCTGTGGATCGGCTGCACTCCACCACCGAGTCGCACAGCCGCGTGCAGGTGGTGGAAGTGATGGGCCGCGACGCAGGCTGGATCGCCGTGACCGCAGGCATCGCGGGCGGCGCGGATGTAATCCTGGCGCCGGAGAAGCCCATCGACATCGACGACGTGGTGCGGCTGGTGAAGGCGCGTTTTGCGTCTACCAAGCGCTTTGCGATTGTTGTGGTGGCCGAGGGTGCGAAGCTGCCCCACGTCGAAGGCCAGGTGACCATCGGCGAGAAGACCGATTCGTTCGGCCATGCGCGGCTCAGCGGCATCGGGGATGCGCTGGCGCAAGAGATTGAGAAGCGCACCGGCTTTGAGACGCGCGCCGTGAACCTCGGCCACACGCAGCGCGGCGGCACGCCCACCGCCTACGACCGTATGCTGGCCACGCGCTACGGCGTCGCCGCCATCGACCTTGTGCATCAGGGCAAGTTCGGCGAGTTGGTCGTCCTGCGCGGCAACGCCATCACACACATCCCCATTGCCGAC
>DATCBR010000221.1:0-4885 GCA_036511765.1 Acidobacteriaceae bacterium
GACCAGTTCATGGACCTCCTCACTACCCTCTCGCAGTCCGCGCCCAAGCAGACCTCCAACCGCATCACCGGTTACTTCCACGCGCCCACTGCGGGCCGCTACCTTGTCGTCCTCGAAGGTTCCGGCGAAGGTTCCGGCGACCGCCTCTACGTCGATGGCAAGCTCGTCGTCGACGACTGGGCCTGGGTCCGCGCCTTCCAGCCCTGGGTCGCACTCGATCTCACCGCTGGACCGCACAAGATCGTCGCCGAGAACTACCAGAAGGGATTCTTTGGCGGGCACCTAGCCGTGGGCATCGCGCTTGCCGACAAGATCGTCCACGCCCGCGCCGTCGAGATGGCCGCGAAAGCCGATGCCGTCGTCGTCTGCGCCGGCTTTGACCACGACAGCGAGAGCGAGGGCGGCGACCGTACCTTCGCCCTCCCCGTCGGCCAGGACGAACTCATCAACGCAATGGCCGCAGCCAACAAGAAGACCATCGTCACCGTCACCGCCGGAGGCAACGTCGACTCCAACGCCTGGCTCGACCACGTTCCCGCAATCCTCTACACCTGGTACGCGGGTCAGGACGCCGGCACGGCTCTCGCCGAGATCCTCCTCGGCCAGACCAACCCTTCCGGCCACCTGCCCGCCACCTTCGAACGCCACGCCGACGACAACCCCTCCTACAACAACTACTACCCTGCACCGGGCTCCATCGACGTGCACTACAACGAAGGCATCTTCGTCGGCTACCGTGGCTACATTAAGAACAACGTCAAGCCGCTGTTCCCCTTCGGCTACGGCCTCTCTTACACCACGTTCAAGATCTCCGATCTCAAGGTGACTCCGGAATTCTCCGCTACCGACCCGCACGTCACCGTCAGCTTCAGCGTCACCAACACGGGTGACCGTGCCGGTGCCGAAGTCGCACAGGTCTATGTCTCCGACGGCCACGCCAAAGTCGAAACTCCCGAGCGTGAACTCAAGGGCTTCGAGCGCGTCGAACTCGCACCGAAGCAGACCAAACAGGTCTCGATCACCCTCAACCGTCACGCCTTCGCTTACTATGATGTCGACGCAAAGAAGTGGACCATCTCCGCCGGAAGCTTCGGCATCCACGTCGGCGACAACGTGGATGACCTCATCCTCAACGGCAAGGTCGAGATCCCCCAATCTATCGCGGCAAGCACTTTTTAATCGCTACAACTCTCATTCATGCTTCTTGGCGCGGCCGAGATCAGTCGGCCAAGATCCCCAGTAGTTATAGAATTGGCGGCCAGCTTATCTCGCAGGAAACCGGCATGGGGGAGTGACATCCTCTCTATACAAGATTCGTGGCCGCAACGACGACCTCGTCGCAGCCGGGTACAACGGGATGATGCGGCTGCCAGCTGCAGCCGCGAAGCGTATCGCGGAGGACGCACGGATCCAACCTGTCGCATCTTACCCAGTGAGCGATGCCTTTGCGAACCAATATCGCCACCCTTGTCGACGACTGGCGCCGCCACGCAGAGCGGGTCGCGGTGGTCGATTACAGGGGCAATCGCCGCTACCGCATGCGGTACGGCGAACTCGCAGGCCTCACCGATCGCTTCGCCTCGGAGCTCGCTCGTCGCGGCATCGCGGAGGGTGACCGAGTCATCCTGTGGGCGCCGAACTCTGCTGCATGGGTAGCCGCGTTCTTCGGCTGCGTGCTGCAAGGAGTGCTTGTGGTGCCGCTCGACGCAACCGGCACAACAGAATTCGCCGCACGCGTTCTCGCCGAAACGAGCCCGCGTCTTCTCGTAGGCGAACCCGCGCTGCTGTCGACATTGGACAGAGGCAACATCCCGTCGTTTGACCTCGACGATCTCAAGACGCTTCCGCCAGCGACACCGATTGTCGGCCCAACGCTCACGCGCGACACGCCACTGCAAATCCTCTCCACCTCAGGCACCACGTCGGAGCCCAAGGGTATCGTGCACACACACGGCAACCTGCTCGCATCGGTAGAGCCGATCGAGCGCGAGTATCAGCGGTATCGCCGGGCTGCGAGCCTGTATGGGCCGCTGCGAATCCTGCATACGCTTCCGCTGTCGCACGTCTTCGGCCAGTCCATGGGCTTGTGGTTGCCGCCAGTGCTCGGCGCAGAGGTTCACTTCGAATCGCGCCTGGAGGCAGCGCGGCTGGCCGGCATCCTTCGACGCGAAGGCATCACGGTATTGGCTGCCGTGCCGCGCCTGATGGAGCTTCTGCGCACCTACCTGCTGCAGCTTGAGCCCGGCCTCGCCTTGGAACTCGCCAGCTTGCCGTCAGGCATGAAAGCCTTGCAGCGCATCTGGCGTTTTCGCCGGATCCACCGCCGACTGGGCTGGCGGTTCTGGGCCTTTGTCTGCGGCGGTGCGGCGCTTTCTCCGGAGCTTGAGAGCTTCTGGAACGGCCTTGGCTACGCCGTCGTTCAAGGCTACGGTATGACCGAAACGGCCGCGCTGATTACGCTGAATCACCCTTTCAAGATCGCGCGTGGCTCTGTGGGCAAACCTCTGCCGGACCGCGAGATTCGGATTTCGCCGGAGGGCGAAATGAGCGTGCGAGGACCGATGGTCTCAACCTCCACCTGGCGCGGCGGACACATCGAGCAGCGCGAAGACCCGTGGCTGCGCACAGGAGATCTCCTCCGCCAGGACACGGCCGGAAATCTCCGCTTCGTCGGCCGTTCCGGCGAAGCAATCGTCACTGCAGCCGGCCTCAATCTTCACCCTGAGGACGTAGAGGCCGCGCTACTGCAGCAGCCCGAGATTACTGCCTGCGCCGTGGTCCCGGTACGAACTCGATCTCTACCCGGTACATCGCCGGCCCCACACTACGTGTTGGATTCCGCCACCCCGTCCACGTTAGAACCCGTAGCCGTACTCATAGCACCCGGTGGCGCGTCCTCTGCTCAAAGAGCGTTGGACCGCGCAAATAGTTCGCTCGCCGAGTTCCAGCGAGTGTACCGCTCGCTGCTCTGGCCGGAGGCGGACCTGCCCCGCACCTCCACGGGCAAGGTGCAGCGGCGGCGCGTAGCTGCATGGGCTGCGGCGCAGGAGAACGAATTGACCGTGCAGGCGAATCACGCCGATCCACTGCTTGCGCTCATCGCAGAAATAACGGGACGACAGCCGGGGACCGAAACAGGTGAAGCAGCCCGACTCGACGCTGATCTCCACCTCGACAGCCTTGCGCGACTGCAGCTTGGCGTCGCCATGGAAGCGCGCTTCGGTGTGGCGATTGAGGACGCCAGGCTGGCCGGTCTCGAGACACTAGGTGAGTTGCGTGCCGCGGTGGCGAACGCCTCTGGAAGGACCCCGCC
The DNA here is from genome assembly GCA_036511765.1 of Acidobacteriaceae bacterium. GTDB lineage: Bacteria > Acidobacteriota > Terriglobia > Terriglobales > Acidobacteriaceae > Edaphobacter. Next base: position 3,314 of record DATCBR010000221.1, read on the forward strand.
CACTTCGTCCCCGATGCTCAAGGATGGAACTCCGGCGGCAGTCGAAAGAGTGCCCATGGACCATCCACCTGACCTGTCGCTCCCGGTGCTCTCGGAGCTCCCGATGCGCCAGTTCCGCTACCCTCGTTGGCCGTGGTGGAAGCCGATGGAATGGCTTCGCGTGGCTTTCCAGGAGGTCATCGTGAGGCCAAGCGTGTGGCTTCTGCTGCGGCCCCGCATCGCTCCTATTCCAACTGCCGCGAAGCGTCCCGAACCCATGCTTCTGATCGCGAACCACGTCACCCTGTTCGATGCCGCACTGGTGCTCTATGGGCTGCCTTCCAGCGTCCGCCGCAGGGTTGCCATCGCAGCCGGAGGCGAGATGCTCGACGACTGGCGGCACGCGCGCAACCAGGTTTCCTGGTGGGCGAACCTGCTCGCACCCGTGCAGCTCTTTCTGCTGACGGCCCTCTTCAACATCTTTCCGCTTCCCCGCATCACTGGTATACGCGAAAGCTTCATGCACGTCGGCGAAGCTCTCGACTCCGGCTACCATGTGCTGATCTTTCCCGAGGGCCATCGCTCGGAGGACGGCACCCTTCAGCCTTTCAGGGCCGGCATTGGTCTGCTCGCGGAGGAGTCCCGCACGGCGGTGCTGCCCGTGGCTTTGCGAGGCATGGATCTGCTGGTGACGCGACGCCGCCGCTGGTTCCATGCGGGCGTGGTGGAGATCGTCCTGGGGACTCCAACCCTTCCGTCGACGAACGAGTCCCCCACCGCTCTGGCCGAGCGATTGCACGACGAAATGGAACACCTGCTTCATAACGACGTCGATCGATAACTGTAGAGTTAGCCTCACAACCCCCGCACGCTGGTAGGCTTCCCAACTAATATGTTCCTACACGCCATGCAGCTCGATGCCTCCCGCGCCTCAGGACGCAAAGGCCATCTGCTGCGATGGATCTTGGACCCGACTGCCGGCCCACGTCACATCTTCGTAGCGCGCTGGCTGTTTATCCGCGCCCTGGCCGGCATCCACTTCTCGGCGTTCTTCGCCTTGCTTTTCCAGGTCAAGGGGCTTGTCGGTCCGGCTGGCATTCTTCCTGCTGGCTCCTACCTGAAGCAGGTGGCGGAGGTGATGAGGACCAGTCGATTCTGGTTTGCGCCCACGCTCCTTTGGCTGGCACCGGATTCGCAGTTGCTCATGGTGGTCATGTGGATTGGTCTCGCAGCGTCTGTCCTCGCCTTTCTCAACCTGTGGCCACGCCTCAATCTGCTCGTCTGCTTCGTGTGCTTCCTGTCCTTCGTCGCGGCTGCGCAGGACTTCTCCGGCTATCAATCCGATGGCATGCTGCTCGAGGCCGGCTTCCTCGCGCTCTTCTTTGTGCCTCGCGGCCTTCTGCCAGGATGGGGAGCCGACCGGCCCACCTCACGCCTCAGCCTGTGGCTGCTGCAGTGGGAATGGTTCCGGATCTACTTCGAGTCCGGCCTGGCGAAGTGGCTCTTCGGTGACCCTGAGTGGCACAACGGCACGGCCATGTATGAGTACTACCAAAACAGCCCGCTGCCTACCTGGATCGGCTGGTACCTGGG
>DATCBR010000222.1:0-16523 GCA_036511765.1 Acidobacteriaceae bacterium
GGCCCCGCAATGGTTGGAGGGATTGCTGGCGCTACCCGGCATCCGCGGTCTCTCTGCGCTGCATGGCACGCCCTGGGGCGTGGCGTTCCTCGTCGCCCTCGCCGCGCCGCTGTGGCTCGCGCTTCTCTCTGCATTGCAAGCCATTCGCGATGAAGTCCCGCGCGCCGTCTCGGGAGCAAGCATTGCGGGGATGGGCGCGGTATGCCTGATGGTTCCAGGCAGCGCCTACACGGTTACGCCGAAGGAGATTCCGGTCGCAGTGGTGCAGGTCCTGCTTGGCGTGCTGACGGTGTTTTCGTGGAGTTACGCAAAGCCCCGGCTGGCTGCGAGCGGGACATTCGCGGTGGCAGGCTGTTTTGCGCTGCTCACAGCGCTGGGCAGCGTTGCGATGCTTCCGTTTACGCCATCCATGCCGGCGCCGCTCGAGTGGCGTGAAGCAATGCTGCCGCTGCTATTGGCAGCACTGCTGAATGCTGTGATGTGGTGGCTGTGGTTCTGGCTGCTGCAACGCATGACGCTGGCCGCCTTCGGCATGCGGGCACTTGCGGCATGGACGGCGGCGATTGCTCCGGGCTTCCTGGTGTTTGGGTTCCTGTCATGGCGCGCCGATGTGGCGGTGGGCATCAGCCTGTGCGCATTGGTGGTTGCGCTGCGCGCGAGAGCGGCAGACGAACAGCCCTTGGCACTGGGACTCGAATCACCGTGACGCTATACTCAACCAACAATGGCAGCTTCCATGTACATCGTGGTTGAGGGGGACGACCCGGGATACGACATCTTCGTCAACGGCCGCGCGCTGGCCCGCTATGAGGACGCGCTCGAAAAGGTGGCGCTGCGGCTGGGCGTGAAGCCGCTGATCGAGTTCTTCTCCGCCGACGAGAATTCGATGTCGCTGCTGATCGAAGAGGGCGCGGGGAATCCTGAACTCGTACGCCGCCTGCCGCCGCCGCAGTGGTACTCGCCCGGCGATGGCCTGGCGACGGTGCGTGCGCTGGTCAATACTCTGACAACTGACCCGCAGCAGCTCGGCACCGAAGGCCCGCAGGTGCTCACAGAGTTGCAGGAGTACGCCCGCGTGCTGGAGAAAGCCGACCGCGCCGGCCACCGCTGGCACCTCGCCGTCAGCTGGCGGTGATGGTGCAGACGATGAAGGCGAGCATTCGTTGATTGGAAAGGAGCGACGATCATGTCCATTACACCGACAGGTGGCTGGTCAAATCCCTCTAGGAACTCTGAAGATGGCCTTGGCTTAGCAGACATGGTCGGTTCCTGTCCTAAGTGCCACAGCGACGACTGGAAATCAGCCGGTTTGGTCTATAGGGAGGGTTTTTCCGCGACGAGCAGCCGGACTAACGGAACTGTTGTCGGCATCGGACGCGTGGGAATTCGCGGCGGAAAATTCGCCGTGAGCGGTGGAGCATACCGTGGCCGCTCGTCTGGCGTTAGTCAAACAGCCCTTTCGAGGATGGCGACCCCTCCCAGAATGCGGATCGGGATAGTAATACTTCTCGCGGTTCTTTGTGTATTGCTGATGTTTCTTGCTGGTGGGCAGCTCATGTCCGGGAGATATCCAGAGGCGGTGCTGGAATGGTCGGTGGTCGGTATTCTGATGCTGGCTCTGACTGGCGTCTACCGACGACAGCGAAGAGCATACGACTCCGCAGTGAGCGCGTATGAAGACATGAGAATGTGCACACGATGCGGGACGTTCTACTCCACGGCTTCTGCGTTGGAAACGAACGAAACGTCGAGGATCGATGGGCATAACAGGAGCGCGATCATACTGGGCTATGTCACGCTCGGTATAGTTGCTGTCCTCGCTATTGCTTTTCGCAGCAAGGAAGGCTCCGATACCGAATCAAATACCAATTCAGTATTGCCGTCATCGCGAGAGTCCGATGTGTTTCAATGGCCTACTGAGGGGCTGCCGGTCTACATCGCGAATGCTTTGAGCACACAGGCTCTCTCTCCCTCATCTCCTTCGGAAAATGCGCGCGAACTACACCTAGGGGTTGCCGGTCAGAGGCAATTCATCCCGGCAGTTACGAGCGACGACTGTATGGGAAGCGGAGGTTGCGTCTGGACATTAGTGGATGGAGACACTGGACATCCACTGATTGAAAGTGAACAGGGAGTGCTCCACAAAACCGCGAAAATTACGAACGGTTATTACGATCTCCTTATCGAAGACAAGTGGGAGCTATACATTTACGAGCATCGTGATCAGCGATATATAAACACGAAATGTTATGAGCGAAGCAACGGCCTAGGGAGCGCCGCAAGACTAGCGTCATGCCAAGGCGACACAGCACCTTCTCTCACCCCGAAGGTGAGCATGGGGTTCCCTGTTTCCGAGGAGACTTTCGTCAGTGCTTACGTTATTGCGAATAGGGGTCCGGAGAACTTGAGCGACGAGCAGCTGGAGCAGCTCGCGCATGACGAGTACAAAATGGCCCTAGGGATAGATACGCAGACATTGCTTCTGGGAGGGGACGTGCTCAATACCAGAGGAAAGCGGGCTATGGACTATCTCGACGAGCTCAACCGACAGCAGCATCAGGCGCAATGAGCTAAATAGACGCCTCTTGACACCCTACTTTTTCCCAAACACATCACCCATGCGGCGGATCTGGGCACCGACGCCGCGCAGCTTCTCCTCGAAGTGCTCGTAGCCGCGGTCGAGATGGTAGACGCGGTCGAGAATCGTCTCGCCATCAGCGACCAGCGCGGCCAGCACCAGCGACGCCGACGCTCGCAGGTCCGAGCACATCACCGCAGCCGACTCGAGCGGCGTCCTGCCGCGCACGGTCGCCGTCCGGCCCTGCACGCTGATGTTCGCGCCCATGCGGTTCAGCTCCTGCACATGCATGAAGCGGTTCTCGAAGATGTTTTCCGTCACCACCGTCGTGCCCTCGGCCTGCGTCGCCAGCGCCATGTACTGCGCCTGCATGTCGGTCGGGAAGCCGGGGTACTCAACCGTCGAGATGTCAGCCGCCTTCAGCGCGCCGCCGGAGCGCACGCGCACGTTCTCCTTGCCGATCTCGATGCGCACGCCGCACTCTTCGAGCTTAGCGATCAGCGCGCCCAGGTGCGCCGGGTTGCAGCAGTCGACGTTCAGGTCGCCGCCGGTGATGGCGCCCGCGATGAGGAACGTGCCCGCCTCGATGCGGTCCGGATTGATGCGATGCTTGGCCCCGTGCAGCTTGGCGACGCCTTTTACCTTGATGGTGGAGCTGCCTGCGCCCTCGATCTTCGCGCCCATCGCGACCAGCAGCGCGGCTAGATCGCTTACCTCCGGCTCTCGCGCACAGTTCTCGAAGACTGTCTCACCCTCGGCGAGCACCGCGGCCATCAGCAGATCTTCGGTGCCGGTGACAGTGATCTTGTCGAAGACGATGTGCGCGCCTTTGAGGCCATTCTCCGGCGCGCGGGCTTCGAGGTAGCCGTGGTCCTGTGTGATGATCGCGCCCATGGCTTCGAGGCCCTTGAGGTGCAGGTCGATGGGGCGGCCTCCGATGGCGCATCCGCCGGGCATGGCTACACGTGCCATGCCGGTGCGAGCAATGAGCGGGCCCAGCACCAGCGAACTGGCGCGCATGGTCTTGACGATCTCGTATTTGGCCACGGGGTCCGGCAGGATGGCGCACTTGATGCGCGTGCGATGCTGCGCGCGGCCGTAGCCCAGCTCCACCTCGGCGCCCATGGAGGTGAGCAGGCGGCGCTCGGTCTCAATGTCGCGGACCTGCGGGACGTTTTCGAGGACGACCTCGTCCTCGGTGAGGATGGCCGCGGCCATGCAGGGCAGGGCGGAGTTCTTCGCGCCGGAGACTTTGATGGAGCCCAGCAGCGGGTTTCCGCCGCGAACGACAAACTTGTCCATAGGGCTAGTTTACGGAAGGAGACGGTGTGGATGAGTGGACGGACGGGTGTTCAGCGAGGTTCGCTTGCGCTTCGAGTTGTCGGGCGAGCCGCAGGCAGATGAGCAGCGGAACCGCGCCGAAGAGACCGAAGCAGCAATCGATGGCGCGCCACAGCGGTGGAATGCCGCGCAGCGGCCCGGCGATCAGCGCCAGCGCGAAGACGCCAAGGCAGGCGATGACGCCGAACTGAAGGACCCATTTATTGCGGACGGGATCAATCCACGGTCCAACGAAAGCGAACGCAAGAACCAGGTGGGCGAAGGCCAGCCAGTCCGTACCGTAGGCGAGAAAGGGATAGCGGACGGCCTCATCGATAAGCGCGGAGTGCACGCGATCGATCCAGAGGATGATGCCAGACGGCAGGATTGGATGTGCGGCGAGCACACGCACCAACCAACCCGTCTCGTGGACCAGCGGAAAGGCGGTGATGCCGCTGAGCGCCAGACCCACGATGAAGATCGCGAGCCAGATACGGATCGAGCGGAGCTGAGCAGAAGCGGGGTACATCATTTTGCGCCGGCAGATATCGGTTTCCCACGCGCGGGGTGCACTACATGTGCGTTACAGTTCCAGCCGCGAGTCCTCGATGGCCAAGCGCACATTGCCGTCGGATTTGGTGAGCCGGCGCACGGCCTCCATCTTGTCGACGTTGGCCTTCAGCATGACGACAGCGATGGGGATGGATTTTCCTGCGGACTTGATGGTGCGGATCGCGGTGTCGCGGTCGATGCCGCAGACCTTCATCAGCACACGGATGCCGCGCTCGACCAGCTTGGCGTTCTTCATGTGCACGTTCACCATCAGGTTGTCGTACACATAGCCCAGGCGCGTCATGGCGCCGGTGGTGATCATGTTCAGGACCATCTTCTGCGCGGTGGCGGCCTTCATGCGCGTGGATCCGGAGACGACCTCCGGGCCTACCTCGACCACGATGGTGGTGTCCGCGACGCGAGAGAGTGGAGCGCCCTGGTTGGAGGTGATGGCGGCGGTGATGGCGCCGCGGGCGCGGGCGTATTCCACTGCGCCGACGACATACGGGGTACTGCCGGAGGCGGAGACGCCGATGACGATGTCCTTGCGGGTGGGGCGGCGGCGGGCGATGTCACGCTGACCGATCTCGGGCGAGTCCTCGTTCACGTCGCTGGCAGAAGCGAGCGCCTTGGGGCCGCCGGCCATGATGTATTGCACCTGCGACGGCAAGGTGGAGTAGCTGGGGGGACACTCCGAGGAGTCCAGCGCGGCAATGCGGCCCGAAGATCCTGCGCCGACGTAGATCAGGCGGCCGCCATCGCGCAGTGCGCGGGCCACGATGTCGATGACGACCGCGATCTCGGGCAGCGCCTTCCTGACGGCGGCGGCGATCTTCGTGTCTTCGTGGTTGATGATGCGGGCGATCTCGAGCGCGGACTTGGTGTCCAGCCCGGCCGAGGCGGTGTTCGGAGTCTCTGTGGTTACGTCCAGGTTCATCTCAGGAGCGTGCGAAATAGGCCTGGACGCAACGGGTGGTTCAAGCATGGTGAGCGTGGCCATAAGATTTCTTCGCCTAACCTTATTATTTTAGACGCTTGGTGTTGTTAGATGTAGCGAAAAGCCGCGCGGCGATATCAGGGTCCGTTTCAGGTTACAAATACAATCGCAGGCTTTGCCGGCATGGCGCGTAACCCGGGCAGCGGGCAAACTTGCTGCCGCTTGTGGCTCAGATTAGGGATGGGAATTTGCCAGCCGACACTGAATGTATCATGCCTGCGTTGAAAATCCAGCAAAATCTGTCGATTGCGATAACCGCACCGATGAGGCCAGCCTAGCCACTGAGCATTGCCAGCCTCAGTTAGGCGGATGGGTACTGCTTGGCGATTCCGCGCCCGCATAGCAAAATAGAAAGGCGGAGCGCGCCAGGGCTGGCGCGGTGCTGAGTCTGAAACCCTCGGCCGCAACGTCTAAATGCAAGGGGACATTGGGATGGACGAGGGAAGACCAGCCGAGCAGGGAGTGGAAGCTGCTGCTGGAGTTGGCGTCGAACCCGCCATCCAGGCGGAGACTGCCCGTCCCGGCGTCTTCAAATCGTGGGTGCGCGATCTGCTGATCGCGGTTGCGGTTTCGGCCTTCATCATTTTGTTCCTGTACCAGCCGGTGCGCGTGGAAGGCACCAGTATGCTGCCGCAACTGGAAGACCAGGACCGCCTCTTTATCGACAAGATTGCCTATAAGGTCGGCGAGATCCGTCACGGCGACGTAATCGTCTTTGAGTATCCCCGCGACCACTCAAAGAGTTACATCAAGCGCGTGATCGCAATGCCGGGAGACAGCTTGCGCATCGACCATGGCCGCGTCTACGTGAACGGCAAACGTCTGCCGGAGTCCTATGTGCCTGCGCGCTTCGAGGACGACCGCTCCGAAGCGGAGATGGTGCTGCCGCCCAGTGAATATTGGGTGATGGGCGACCACAGGTCAATCTCATCCGACAGCCGCGACTTCGGGCCGGTAGATCGCTCGCTCATCTATGGCAAGGCGGTTTTCGTGTACTGGCCGATGGAGCAGGTAGGCGTGGTGCGGTAAATAAAAGCAACCGCGGATTTACACGGATTTGCGCGGATCAAAGACAAAAACACTTCGTTTTAAATCCGCGTTGATCGGCGTGAATCCGCGGTTGCACTTGTTTCTACGCCGCTGAGTTCGCCACAATCTGCGCGAAGGAAGCGGCCTCCAGACTTGCCCCACCCACAAGTGCGCCGTCGATATCTTCCAGGCAGCAGAGGGCGGAGGTATTGTCCGGCTTCACGGACCCCCCATAAAGAATGCGCGTGCTGGCCGCCAGCTCCGGTGACAGCGATTTCGCGACCTGTGCGCGGATGATGCGGTGCGCGTCGTCGGCGATCTCCGGCGTGGCTGTTTTGCCGGTGCCGATGGCCCAGACCGGTTCGTACGCGATCACCAGCGGCTGCGCCTCTTCCGGCGTAACGCCGCTGAGCGCAATGGAGGTCTGACGTTCCAGTACCTCGGCGGTCTGGTTGGCCTCGCGCTCGGCTAGCTGCTCGCCCACGCAGACGATGGGGACGAGACCATGTCTGAGCGCGGTTTTTAGCTTCAGGTTCACGCTCTCGTCGGTCTCGTTGAAGTATTGCCGTCGTTCGGAGTGGCCGATCAGCACATGCGTGACGCCGAGGGCCTTCAGTTGCGGTGCGGAGGTCTCGCCAGTGTAGGCGCCCTGGTCCAGCCAATGCATGTTCTGCGCGGCAATGTGGACGGGATTGTTGCGCGCGGCATCGAGCACCGCCGGCAGCAGCACCGGAGAGGGACACACCACGATCTCTGCGTGCTTCTGCTTGCCGATGAGCGGGACGAACGCCTGCATGAAGGCGACGGCCTCTTCCGGCGTCTTGTACATCTTCCAGTTGGCGGCGATCAGCATTTTGCGCATTTTTATATCAACCTCGGTTGTGAAGTGTAGCCGGACATCCTGGGACGGTTTGATTAGTCGTATATTTGTGATATATACAAGACATGAAAGGCCGTCGATTGAATCCGCTTGAAGCGTGCATCGGATTTGACTGGGACGAGGCCAACACGTCGAAGAATTGGGACAAGCATCGCGTGAGTCCTGAGGAGGCGGAGTCGATTTTCTTTCACGATCCGCTGACGTTGATGAGTGATCACGCGCATTCTCTGCAAGAAGCGAGGTTCCAAGCGCTTGGGGAAACGCCGGTCGGCCGGAGATTGCTCGTGGTATTCACCGTCCGGCGAAAGTTGATCCGAGTCATTTCCGCTAGAAACATGAATCGCCGGGAGAGTGAAGCATATGCGAAGCATGAAAAAGCGAATTCCTGAGTTTCGCACCGAAGAGGAGGAGTTTGCCTTCTGGTCGAAGGCCGACTCCACGCAGTATCTCGACTGGAGCAAAGCGAAGCGGACGAAGTTTCCGAATTTGAAGCCCACGCTGCGGACCATCTCCGTGCGTTTGCCGGTCGCCATGGTGGAAGACCTGAAGATACTCGCGAATCAAAGAGATGTTCCATATCAATCGTTGATGAAAGTGTTTTTGGCCGAGCGCGTGAATCAAGAAAGAAGGTCATCCAGCAGCTAGGACGGGACCGTGACTGGCTCTGCGGTTCATTTTTCCGTCAACGCCGCGACCCCGGGAAGCAGCTTGCCTTCCAGGAACTCGAGGCTGGCGCCGCCCCCGGTAGAGATGTGGGTGATACGGTCCGCTACGCCGGCCTGCTGCACCGCCGCGACGGAATCACCGCCGCCGACCACGCTGGTGGCTTCTTCATTCGCCGCCACGAGCGTGGCAATTGCGTTTGTGCCTTCGGCAAATGCCGCCAATTCGAAGACGCCCATGGGCCCATTCCACAGGATGGTGCGCGCGTCGGCGATCTCACCGGCGAAGATGTCGACGGTTTCCGGGCCGATGTCCAGCCCCATCCACTCCGCGGGGAATGGCCCATCGCCCTTGAAGATCTGTGTCTTCGCGCCTGCGGCGAACTTGTCCGCCAGCACGTGGTCCACCGGCAGGATCAGCTTCACGCCCTTCTTCTTCGCCTTCGCCAGCGCGGCCCTGGCGACATCGATCTTGTCGGCTTCCACCAGGCTCTTGCCTGTGGTCTGGCCCAGCGCGTTCAGGAACGTGTAGGCCATGCCGCCGCCGATCAGCAGTGTGCCGGCCTTGTCCAGCAGGTTGTCGATCACATCGATCTTGCCGGAGATCTTGGAGCCGCCGATGATGGCGACGAATGGCCGGTCAGGCTCGGTCAATACTTTTCCGAGGAAGTTCAGTTCCTTCTCCATCAGGAAGCCAGCGGCGGACTGCTTTACAAAGTGCGTTATCCCTTCTGTGGATGAATGCGCGCGGTGTGCGCTGCCAAAGGCATCGTTGACATAGACATCGCAGAGCCCCGCCAACTGCTTCGCGAAGGCCGGATCGTTGGCCTCCTCCTCGGCGTGGAAGCGCAGGTTTTCCAGCAGCAGCGTCTGGCCGGACTCCAACTGGGTCGCCATCTCCTGCGCAACCTCGCCAACGCAGTCCGGCGAGAAGGCAACGTTCTCGCCCTGGTTCAGCACATGGTCCAGCAGCGAGCGCAGACGCGCGACCAGCGGTTTCAAGCTCATGGACTCGACCGGTTTGCCCTTCGGTCTGCCGAGATGCGAACAGAGGATCACCTTCGCCTTGTGGCGCAGGGCGTATTCGATCGTCGGCAGCGTTTCGCGGATGCGCGTGTCGTCTGTGATGACGCCGTCCTTGAGCGGCACATTGAAGTCCACTCGGATGAGCACACGCTTGTGCGCGAGATCGAGGTCTCGAATCGATAACTTGGGCATATGGAAACAGGATATGTTCTTTTGCGGAGATTGCAAAACCTCTGGATCGATGAACCATGCTGAAAACGCGGACGACCAGGCCTGGGTGGGCGCCTTCCGCCCCTGGCAACCATCTATACTTAGATATGGCCCCTGTTCTTCCCGCGACACTTGGAGCACTGCGTTCCAGCGAATTCACCTCGGCCCGCGTGGGCCGCTCCGTCAAAGACGAGTTGCGGGAAAATCTGATCGCAAGGTTGCGCGCGCGAGCCGGCGTCAAGAGCGAGGACGCTCCGCTGTTTCCGGGCATAGTGGGCTATGAGGATACGGTCATTCCTCAGCTGGTGAACGCAGTCCTGTCGCGACACAACTTTATTCTGCTGGGGTTGCGCGGACAGGCCAAGTCGCGCATCCTGCGCGCGCTGACCACGCTGCTCGATCCTTATATTCCCGCAGTGGCGGGGTCCGAGGTGCGGGACAATCCTTACGCGCCGATCTCGAAGTTCTCGCGCGACCTGATCGCCAGGCTTGGAGACGAGACGCCCATCGTCTGGCTCACGCCGGAAGATCGTTACGTCGAGAAGCTGGCCACGCCGGACGTCACAGTTGCCGACCTGATCGGCGATGTGGACCCCATCAAGGCTGCGCGCTCCAACCAGGACCTCGGCAGCGAGCTAACCATGCACTACGGCCTGCTGCCGCGCGCCAATCGCGGCATCTTCGCCATCAATGAGCTGCCTGACCTTGCGGGCAAGATCCAGGTCGCGCTGTTCAACATCATGCAGGAAGGCGATGTCCAGATTAAGGGCTACCCGGTGCGCCTGCTGCTTGATCTTGCGATTGTCTTCTCCGCCAACCCGGAGGACTACACCGCGCGCGGCAAGATCGTTACCCCGCTCAAAGACCGCATCGGCTCGGAGATCCGCACGCACTATCCGGAGAACGTGGAGGAAGGCATTCGCATTACCGCGCAGGAGGCATGGACCGAACGCGCATCGGCAAAGACGAAGAGCGCGATTGAAATTCCGCGCTACGTCCGGCAAGTGGTCGAGCAGATCGCCTTTTCAGCTCGCGAGGACAAGAAGGTGGACAAACGCTCCGGTGTCTCGCAGCGGCTGCCGATCACGACCATGGAACTGGTCGTCTCGAACGCAGAGCGGCGCGCATTGTTGCATGGCGAAGACCTGGCGGTGGCGCGAGTGGGAGACATCTACGCCGCGCTTCCCGGCATCACCGGCAAGATTGAGCTGGAGTACGAGGGCGAGGTGCGCGGCGCGGACACTGTAGTGCGGGAGATCATCCGCGCGGCAGTCGCACATGTCTTCGACCTCTACTTCGCTGAGACCAAGACGCAGCAGATTGAGCAGTGGTTCAATCTGGGCGGCACGGTGCAGTTGAACGATGCGCAGGCATCGGCCGGCTCGCTGGCGGAGCTGAAGCAGATTCAGGGGCTGTTTGAAAAGCTGACATCGCTCGAGATCGATGAGAAATCACGGCCTGAGATCGCAGTCAGCGCCGCGGAGTTCCTGCTGGAAGGCATGTACGCGCACAAGCGCCTCAGCCGCACCGAAGAGCGCAGCTTCTCCGCGGGAGAGCGCAAGCAGCGCATCGAGGATGCCGCACGAAACTCCGAGCGGATGCGCGAGCGTGAGGCTGAACGTGACGATCAGGCCCGTTCCCGCACACGGCGCGGCTTCAACTGATAGCCTGTTTGCAATCCAGTACGTTCCATGACGACCTATTTCATTTGGATCGAATCTACCTCCGCGCCGGCGGGCCACTCGCAGCGCAAGATCACCTTTGCCGTGGAGCAGTTGCCTGCCGGACCGGTGCAGCGGCTTCCCGACCTGCGCATCTCCGATGATGTGACAGCCAGGCGGTGCGAGCTGCTGCGCCAGCAGAATGGCATACAGGTCGCGATAGAGGGCGAGCATACGCTGGAGTTCATCGTGGACCGCGCGCTGGCCAAGGTCGGGCAGCGGGATCTCTCGCGCATGGAAAGATAGGCGGATCGATTCCGCTTATGATTAATGCAAAATACATTCACATTGCTTATTCTCTGCAAAAGATGGAGGAGCAATGGAGAACCTTACCCGCCAAGTCTTCGACGCCACCGCTGCAACCTATGATCGCGACCGCACACGGCTGGTCCCCGGCTGCGGCAGCTTCTATCGCTGGGCGATCGACCTGATTCCCCAGCGCGCTAAGACCATTCTGGAGCTTGGCTCGGGCTCCGGCCTGCTGACTCTGCTGGTCCGCGCGCGCTTTCCTGGGGCGCACATTCACCTCATGGACTTCTCAGAATCCATGCTGGCCATTGCGGGCCGCCGCCTCGCCGGTGATGCGAACCTTACCTTTCACCAGGCGGATTATGTGGCGGAGCCGTGGCCTGAGAATCTGTGCGCGGTCGTCTCCTCGCTTTCCATCCACCACCTGGAGGACGATGGCAAGCGAGCAGTCTTCCGCAAGGCCCACGCTGCGCTCAAGCCTCGCGGCGTCTTTGTGAACGCGGACCAGGTCGCCGGTCCGACGCCGGAGTTGGACGACCGCTACAAATCGCTTTGGCTGGCACAGGTCCGCGCCGCAGGTGCAACCGCGGAACAGATTGAGGCTTCCCTTTATCGCCAGCGCGAAGACCGGTGCTCACCGGTTGACGGCCAACTGGCATGGATGCGCGAGGCGGGCTTCGCAGACGCAGACTGCTGGTATAAGGAAGCCCGTTTTGGCGTACTGGCAGGAACGAAACGATAGTGCGCCGGTTACCACTGCGTTGCTTCGCGCATCTAACCGGGACAAACGAAGAACATCGAGTACCGATTTTTCTGAGTCTGAGGTGAAAACGATGCGCAACAAACTCCTGTTGACGGTCTTTGCCATGGCGTTTTGCTGCGAGGCCGCGCGCGCGCAGATCGCGGAGGTGTACGTCACGTCCTCCAACCTGCGCGCGTCCAACGTGCCCAACGGATCGGTTGGCAATCCCGCGGTGACGCGCTACGACACCTTCTGGGCATCGGGCATCGGCGGCGGTGTTACGCTCAACTTCATTCCTTTGCCGGTCGTGTCGCTTGGTCTCGACGTGCGCGGCTCGACGAAACCGGGCGCCACCGGGGCGGACACAGCTCTGGTCGGATTGAAGCTCGGCGTCCACCCGCCCCTCATTCGCATCAAGCCGTACATTCAGGGCTCGGTGGGCTATGTCGCGACACGCCTGCCCAGCGCCTCAAACGGGGCCACGTTGACGAACAAGTACCTCGCGTATGAGGTGCTCGGCGGCATCGACTATCCGCTCATCCACTTCCTCGACCTCAGGGTGATTGAGATCGGTGGCGGCGGCGTGGTGGACGCGGGCTCCTCCAACACACCGAACTTATTCACGGTCAATAGCGGACTGGTGCTTCATTTCTAGGCGAGCGGGCTGGGTCCGACATCTGCTCTCGCCGAATCGCGCGGCACCCTCGTGCGTCTAAACTAGGCAAAGAGGGCCGCGAGTTGAAACGCATCCGCTACACAAAGTTCACTGGCGATCTGTCCGGCAGCGTCGATCTTGAAGACCTGCTGCAGGCGCTCTCTGACTTTCTGCTCGACTCCGGCTTTCAGGACCCCTATTCGCAGTTCAGCGAACAGAACAACCAGACCATGCAGGACCTGCGCGAGGCCATCCGCCAGGCGCTTGAGTCCGGCGAGCTGTTCGACCAGGAAGCGCAGCAGAAGTTTGAGGAACTCTCCGCCGAGCAGGTGGAGGAGTTGATCGACAAGATCATCGAGCAGATGCAGCAACAGAACTACATCAACGCCGAGCAGCCGGAGGCGAACCAGGGGCAGATGGGCGGCGAGGGCGACGCGCGCTTCGAGGTGACCGACAAGGGCATGGACTTCCTGGGCTACAAGGCCCTGCGCGAGTTGCTCGGTCCGCTGGGGCGCTCGAACTTTGGCAGGCACGACACGCGCCATCAGGCCGCCGGTGTTGAGATCAATGGCAGCTCCAAGCCGTATGAGTTCGGCGATGCGCTGAACCTCGACGTGACCGCCACCTTCAGCTCAGTCTTCGCGCGCGAGGGCATCCGCACCGCGGTTGAAGGCGAGGAGCACACGCCGCTCAACATCGAATACTCCGACCTGCAGGTGCACCAGTCGGATTACCAGTCCTCCTGTGCGACGGTGGTGCTGCTCGACTGTTCGCATTCGATGATCCTCTATGGCGAGGACCGCTTTACCCCGGCCAAGCGCGTTGCGATGGCGCTCTCGCACCTGATCCGCACGCAGTTTCCCGGTGACACGCTGAACCTCGTGCTCTTCCACGACTCCGCGGAAGAGGTCCCGGTATCGCAACTCTCGCGAGTGCGCGTTGGGCCGCACTACACCAACACGCGCGAAGGCCTGCGGCTGGCGCAGCGCATCCTGGCACGGCAGAACAAGGACATGAAGCAGATCGTGATGATTACCGACGGCAAACCCTCGGCGCTGACGCTTCCCGACGGACGGATCTACAAAAACGCCTTCGGCCTCGATCCGCTGGTGATTGCCGAGACGCTGGAAGAGGTCGCGCGCTGCAAGCGTTCGAACATCATGATCAACACCTTCATGCTGGCGTCGGACTACTCGCTGATGCAGTTCGTGCAGCAGGTGAGCGCGATGTGTCGTGGCAAGGCGTACTTCACCACGCCGCAGACGCTGGGCAATTACCTGCTGATGGACTTCATGTCCCGCCGCATGAAGACGGTGCACTAACCGCAAGTTGTTTTTGTCATTCCGCAGTTTTCAATCGCAGGGCGGATTGAAAGCGAAGGAATCTGCTTCTCATCAGTTGACACGCGCGCTCAGCTCCGCATCGCGATCACAACCTTCGCCGTAGTCACCGCCTGGCCGATGTGCCGTTGCGTATGGTCCGCGCAGTGCACCAGCAGCCCGCCAACGGTCGTCGGCAGCATGGCGCGGCCTACTCCGCGCGGCGTGTTGAAATCGTCCGGCGAGAAGGCCCGCACGCGCTGCGCTCCGGATCGCAGACCTGCCTCGAGCTCTGCCATCACCGCCTCCGTCGTCGCGCTCTCATCCAGTTCGGACTTCAAAGCGGCCTTCTGCGTTGCTTCCAGTTGCGATCCTTCCGCATAGCTCAGCAGCCGGTCGAGGCTGCGTGCGATGTGCCGCAGATGAAACGCGACTGGCGCAATTCCGTGCGGACGCGCGTTCATCTCAGCATCGCTGAGTCCGCCGCACCATTTCGTCGCGTCTTCCTCGGCCAGCTCCAGCGCGTGCAGCACCGCACGCGCGATTGCATCCACATCAGGCAATGTTCCGCGCAGCCACGGCTCGACCGCATTCATCTCGCTCATACTTTCCTCGCTACCGTCGATTGTCTGTCGCGGGTTCAGGATGGATCAGCAGGTGGTCGACATCGGTCGCTTCCAGCTTGAACGCGCCTTCAAGCGCCGTAATGATCGCGTGGACGCGCGCCATCGGAAGTTCATCTGGCAGGGTGCAATGGCACGATACCTGCAAGTGCTCGCCAGCGGTGTCCGACGTGCGCCGGTGCAGTCTGGTGACGAGCACGTCGTGAATATCGAGGACCTCAGGGAACCGCGCGGCCGCGCGGCGCAGCCTCGCCTCCAGCTCGGCGTCGGCGGTCAGCAGTGTCGGCTCTTCGATGGTTGCCGGCTCGCTTTCAATATGCGTCAGGATCGATGCGATCGGGGGCACCTCGCGCCGCATCTCCGCCTCCAGCTCCGTCACCAGCTCGTGCGCCTCACGCAATGGCATGGTCTCGTCCACTTCCAGGTGTTGTTCCACGTGCAGGCCGCTCTCTGTCTGGCGCACGGTCACGTCATGGATGGAGAGACCTCTGCGCGCCGCAACGGCACGCACTCGATCGTGCACGCTCTCGCCGGCTGATGCGGTAGGAACGGTGTGAATCACTACGTCGGCGCCCGGAAGATGTTTTTGAACAGCTTCGGTTGCAGCCATGGTGATCTGCTCGGACCGCTGGAAGGTCAGATTGCGCGGCATGCCCAGGGTGATATCGGCAAAGTAGTTGGAGCCCGATCGCCTGGTGCGCAACCGATCTACGGAGATCACTCCCCGAATTGCACCGAGATCGCGCAGGATGGCCGCGCGCACTTCCTCAGGCGACTGCGGTCGTCCAGTGGCACGGTCAACGCTGGGTGTCGCGTCCAGCAGCGCGTTGGCGGTCTGGCGGGCAAGCCCCAGGCTCACCCGCAGGATCACGCCGGCGACCACCAGCGCTGCAATGGGGTCGGCATACTCCAGCCAGGGCTGCGCGTAGTGTTCCCCGGCAAAGGTGGCAGCCAGGCCGACCATCACAGCCAGCGAGGCCCACATGTCTGTCGCAAAGTGGACCGAGTCCGCGGCCAGCGCTTCGGACCGGTGCTGACGAGCAATGCGCGCCAGCGCCCGCGAGCGCGTGTAGTCCACCATCATCGAAAGAGCCAGCACCGCGAACGGCCATAGCGAGGGCCGCAAGGCGAGATGGTGATGGTAGAGAATGCGCCCGACGGCCTCGTAGACGATCCAGACGCAGGACGCCACCATGATGACGGTCTCGATAAAGGCCGAGAGCGACTCGACCTTTCCGTGGCCGTAGTTATGCTCCGCGTCGGCGGGCCGGTCGGCGACTTGAACGGAAAACAGCGTCATGGCGGATGCGATCAGATCGATCCCTGAATGCGCTGACTCGCTCAGCATCCCCAATGAGCCGGTGAGGATGCCGGTGATCAGTTTGAGGGCGGTGACCGCGCCTGCCGCAAGGACCGAGAAGACGGCGGCCGAGCGCTTGGCCTGCGGCGCGCCGGACTGTGGCGGCGTTGCCGTCCTGTCGGTTGTGGCTGTGGGCATCGCCGCCATGGCTCCGATGCTACAGCTTGGGAGGCGGCACTGTATTGCGCGACACAGGTGGAGCTATCACTTAAGCAGCTCGGCGTTCGTGGCAGTCAGATGGATGGAGTTGTTCTGCCCGCTTTTGAGAGTCACGGGCATGTCCCATACGAGGGCTCCCGTAGTGCCCCGGGCGCTACAGAGGATGTAGTAGTTGCCAGGTGGAACGTCCGCATGGATCGTAGCCGTGCCGTTGGTATCGAAGGTGGCGGTGCCGACGAAGTATGGCTTCATCTTTTGCGCCGCGGCAGGGCAGCCGGCTGGCGGCGGACAATTGCTGACATAAGCCGCGAGCGCCTGGCCGGGAGTCGTGCCGTCGGGAATGGGTGCGCCTTCCCTGCGCAGCGCGTTGTCATAACGGTCGGTCATCAGCTTTACCACTGCTCCGGAGAGCGGATTCTTCGCAATCGGAAAGGATGATGT
>DATCBR010000223.1:0-2713 GCA_036511765.1 Acidobacteriaceae bacterium
CCAGCGTATTTCCCGGCGCAAACAGGCTCTTCGCAATCTCGGCGTGGTTGCCGATCACCATGGTGACGGCCATGGTCTCGCCCAGGGCGCGTCCCAATCCCAGAATCACCGCGCCTACAATCCCGATCCGCGCGTTGCGCAGCACCCCCGTGCGCACCATCTCCCAGCGCGTCGCGCCCAGCGCCAGCACCGCCTCCCGCTGCGAGGTCGGCACCGCCAGCATAATGTCGCGTGTGATCGACGAGATAATCGGCAGAATCATGATCGCCAGAATGATGCTCGCCGTCAGCAGCCCCACGCCGAAGTTGTAACCATCGAACAGCTTTGTCCACCCGAAATACTTGTACAGCCACGGCCCAAGCTGGTCGCGCATGATCGGCACCAGCACAAAGAACGCCCACAGCCCATACACCACGCTGGGAATCGCCGCCAGCAACTCGGTCACAAAGGAGATTGGCGCGCGCAGCCGCTCCGGGCAAAGCTCGCTCAGGAAGATTGCCACCCCCAGCGCCAGCGGCACCGCCATTGCCAGCGCAAGAAATGAAGTCATCAGCGTGCCGAAGATAAACGGCAGCGCCCCAAAGTCTCCGCTCACCGGGTCCCACGCCGAGCTTACAAAAAAACCGAAGCCGAACTGCGCCAGGCTCAGCTTCGAACGTATCACCAGAACGGTCAGAATAAACAGCACGATGGCGAAGATGCTCAACGCGCAGGCCAGCATTAGCCCCATGAAGATGCGGTCGGCGACTGCACCGCTGCCACGCTCGGTCAGGTGCCGGCGGATCGCCGATATCCCGCCATCGCCGGGCATCTGGACCACCGCGCCGGGCTCTCTCGCTATCGCCGTCACGGCGATGGGCTGCATCACCGGCTTCGGGTCCTCTTCTGTCGTCATCTGCGGCAGGGCCATGCTCCCTTTTCCGTTCCGGCGCGATTCTTCAGCGGTCCGTACTTTCCACTCGCCCAACCAGCTTGCCACATTTGCTTCCGAGCCGTGTTTTCGGCGGCAGTGCTCTACCCATGAACAATCTCCGCGCGGCCCATTTCCCATCGGACCGCGCGGAGATTGAACCTACTTAATGGTCTGGATCGTCTTGCGCTCCATCGCTACCACCTGCGCCGGCAGAGGAGCATAGCCCATGCTCGTCGTCTCGCTCTCGCCGTGGTCCAGCATCCACTCGAGGAAGCCTTTCACCGCTGCGCCCTTGGCCGGATCGGCAAACTGCTTCGGCAGCAAAAGCCAGGTAAAGCTCGAGATCGGATACGAATCCGCGCCCGCTGCATTGGTGATCGACACGCGATAATCTGCCGGCATCGCCTTCGCTGCTGCTGCCGCCGCTGCGGTCGCACCCTCCGGTGAGCCCTGCAGGAACTTGCCGGCCATGTTTTTCACCGCGCCATACTCAATCTTGTTCTGCAGCGCGTAGATCAGCTCAACATAGCCGAACGCGCCTGGCGCCTGCCGCACCATGCCTGCCACGCCCTCGTTGCCCTTCGCGCCCACACCCGCCTGCCATTTCACGGAGGTGTTCTTGCCAACCGTGCTGACCCATGCCGGGCTGACCTTCGAGAGGTAATCGGTGAAGATGTAGGTCGTCCCGCTGCCGTCGGAGCGATATACCGGCAGAATCTGCTTGTCCGGCAGGCTCACCCCAGGGTTATCCTTCGCGATGCGGGCATCCTTCCATGTCTTGATCTTCCCCAGATAGATATCCGCAATTACATCGCCGGAGAAGTTCAGCGGCTTGCCGATCCCAGGAAGGTTATAGATCGGCACGACCGCGCCCAGCACCGTCGGCAGGTGGAACACCTTCACCTTGGCCTCGGCCAGTTGCTGATCGCTCATCGGGCCGTCACTAGCGCCGAAATCGACAGTGCCCTCAGACACCTGCTTGATGCCGCCGCCCGATCCGATGGACTGATAGTTGATGTGTACATTCGGGTGTGCCTGCGCGTACTCCGTGAACCACTTGTTGTAGATCGGATACGGGAACGTCGCCCCCGCCGCATTGATGTTCTGCGCCACGGCGGCGCCCGTCATTACCACTGACACTACTGCCGCAATCCACTTCATCTTCACTCTCGTCTCCTGGACCCCGCACTTCAGGCGCGCAAACAACCCTGTGAACCGTATCTCTTCAGATGCGCGCCCTTGCCGTCGGCTGTCCTAACCAGTCTCCGGCCTGACTGTTACGAGGAGGTTACAGAACAGTGAACGCGTCAATAAACCCTTGCACACCAGTGGATAACCCACCGTTTAGGCCCAAAGAAACAGGCTGGCTTCAGGTGTCAATCCCCTTGCCCACGCTCGGCAGGGTTACCACAAAGTTGCTGCCGGCATTCAGCTCGCTTTCGGCCCGAATGGTCCCACCCTGGGCTTCGACCATATGTCGCGCGATCGCCAGCCCCAGTCCCGTTCCGCCCGACTCCCGCGACCGCGCTTTATCCACCCGGTAGAACCGCTCGAAGATGCGATGCAGATGCTCCGACGCGATGCCCTGCCCGAAGTCCCGCACACTGAACTCCACTGCGGCTCCATCCGACGAGTCCACGGCCCGCGCGCTGACCACGACGCGGCTTCGCTCCGCATTCCGCAGCTTTCCGTACTTGATCCCGTTTTCGATCAGGTTCCCTAGCACCTGCAGCATGGAGTCTGAGTCGGCCATCACCTCCGCCGCCGTCGTCTCGCCGGTCTCAAGCTGGGCCTGCTCAT